>CAZTAJ010000017.1:0-50839 GCA_964611575.1 uncultured Verrucomicrobiota bacterium | reverse complement strand
AGTAGCCGGGGCAGAACGGGAAGCCGCTCTCGTCGGTTCCGGTGTTGGGCAAAGCGACCAGGTTCGCCCGTTCGGTACCGGCGCTGATCACGGTGTAGTCGTTCTCCAACAACACTTCATTCGGCTTGAGTGTGGGGATGTCGAAAGACTTCAACGTCGCCTTGCCGGCCGATTCGAAAACAATGTAATGCCCAGTCATGGATATCTCCTGCCTGGCCGTTCGTTGGTTTGATCATACTGTGGCCGTTTCAAGCGGGCAAGGCTCAGTGATGGCCTTTTCTGTTTGCCATGGCCGGCGGTGGCCGACGCTTGACGTCAGGATTTGCCGTGGCGTCGAGGCGATATTGTGGATGCGGTTGTTCGGCGGCTTTTCGCGATCGGGTCGACCGTATCAAGGAACGGAAAACGGTTGAAGTGCATGTCTCTCGTGTAGATCGTCTTGATCCCGTTCTCCCGCATCAGGATCGCCGTATGGGCGTCGAAGACCAGATTGCCGGATATGCCGGGCACCTCGGCAAAGACTTCAGCAGCCACATGACGATGCCGGTCGGTCTCCGCCAGGAGCCGCAGGCTGGGGGAGGCAAACAGGGCGTCGAGAAAAAGCCATGCCTGGGATGCCGAGAAGGGCCGATTAAGAACGCGGGGATGGGTCACCACGCGAAGAAACTCATACACGATACCCCACGTCACATACCAAGGCGTTGCCTGCACTCGCCACCGTTCGATCAACTCGCGGCAGCGCGCGTGGTCCGGCGAGTCCATGTCCGCACCATAGATCAGGATGTTGGTGTCCACAACGAACATGACTAACCTCCCATCACGTCGTACAGGGCATCACGGTTGGCCACGTCGACCCGCAGTCCCCCGCCGCGGAATTCCGGCAACGGCGGCAACTTCGTCTCTCGTTGTATCGGTTCGACAATCGTTCGCAAGGCGGCTTCTACCATCGCGGACATGGTCTGCTGGCGACGTGCGGCTTCACGCTTGACCTCACGCATGGTCACGTCGCTGATGCTGAGTGTTGTCTTCATATGGATAACCATATCCCATATATGGAATACCGTCAATTCATCTCATCTGGTGAGCGGCTTGTTCTCCCGACGCCGGCTGAGACCCTGGCCGCCCGTTGGTAAACACGGCTCGAGAGCGAGATGGCGAAGGATCCGGCACATCTGCTGGTTTCCGCGCGATCTACTGATATAATGTGCCCTTGGATACGTTCTGGCGGGAGACCTGCGTGCGATGTTCGTGTGAGCCGTTGCAGGCGCTCATGGCAGCAAGGGGCATCATGACATTTACCGAATTGGGACTTCTTCCGGCGCTGGTCGCGGGACTGGGCAAGGAAGCGATTAGCGTACCCACGCCGATTCAGGCCGAAGCGCTGCCGCTGCTGCTGGCCGGCAGGAACGCGTATCTGAATTCCGAAACCGGAACCGGCAAGACCCTGGCCTATCTGCTGCCGCTGTTCTGTCGGCTCGACCCTGCGCAGGAGGCGCCCCAGGTCCTGGTGCTGGCGCCGACCCACGAGCT
This sequence comes from uncultured Verrucomicrobiota bacterium, assembly GCA_964611575.1. Classification (GTDB taxonomy): domain Bacteria; phylum Verrucomicrobiota; class Kiritimatiellia; order CAIKKV01; family CAITUY01; genus CAITUY01. The sequence goes on along the minus strand of CAZTAJ010000017.1, from coordinate 49,309 downwards.
GGCCATCCAGATCCAGCACCAGGTGTCCACCCTGGCGCAGAACTCCGGCCTGCCGGTCCGCTCGGTGCTGCTGATCGGCGGCACGGTTCTGACGAGGCAGCTTGAGAAACTGAAGAAGAAACCCCACTTCGTCATCGGTTCGCCCGGCCGGATCCGCGACCTGATCGGCATGCACAAGCTGAAGGTTCAGGCCGTGAAGAGCGTCGTCATTGACGAGGCCGACCGGTTGCTGGGCGAGGAGACCCTGGACCTGGTCCGTGCGATCATCCGCACCACGCCGAGGGAACGGCAGACGATATTCGCCTCGGCCACCGAGCAGCCGGCCTGTTCCCGGGAAGCCAAGGCCCTGGCGCCCGACCTGGTGGTGCTCCGGGCCGGCTCCGGCGGAGTGAACCGCGACATCGAGCACCTCTACGTGCTGTGCGAAGAACGCGACAAGCCGGAACTGATGCGCAAGCTGGTGCATGCGTTGAACCCGGAGCGGGCCATGGTGTTCGTCCACCGCAACGCGCGGGCCGAGGAAGTGGCCGGGAAGCTGGCCTATCACAAGGTCGCCGTCGCCGACCTGCATGGAGCCTACGACAAGAGCGAACGGAAGAAGGCCATGGACGATTTCCGGAGCGGGCGCGTCAGGGTGATGATCGCCTCTGACCTGGCGGCGCGCGGGCTCGACATCAAGGGCGTCACGCACATCTTCAACCTGGATGTGCCGACGGAGAGCAAGGATTACCTGCACCGGGTCGGGCGAACGGCCCGGGCCGGCGCCAAGGGGTATGCCATTTCCCTTATGACAGGGGAGGAGACCCGGCTCGTCAAACGCTACGAGACCGAACTGGGCATCCGGATGGTCCGTGGTCAGTTGCGGGAAGGACGGTTCGAACCGGTGGGGTCTTGATAGGGCGCTCAACACGACACGATGTAACGGTTTGGGTAGGGCGGGGGCGTCCTCGCCCCGCCGGGCGGATGGGGGGACACAGGAAGAGGCGCGGCGAGGACGCCGTCGCCCTACCGGAGTGTGGTGTGTCCTGACGCGAATCACACACTGAGTAGGAGCCAGAATGAACTCACTTCAATTTGTCGTCGACGATGCCCGGTGTACGCGGTGCGGTGAATGCGTTCGGGACTGTCCATCGCGCATCATCCGCCAGGAAGGACGGGCGCTGCCCGCGATTCCGACCGAGTTGGAGGCGCAATGCATCCAGTGTCAGCACTGCCTCGCGGTCTGCCCGACCGCCGCGGTGTCGATCCTGGGCCGGAACCCGGACCTGAGTCTGCCGTTGGCGCCCGGCAGTCTGCCGACGCCCGACAGCGTCATCCGGCTGGTGCGCGGGCGGCGCAGCGTCCGGCGTTACCGCGACGCGAACGTCGATCCGGTGCTCCTCAAGACGTTGCTGTCCGCGCTCGCCAATGCGCCCACGGGCGTCAACCGGCGCGAGTTGACCTTCACGGTGATCGACGACAAGGACGTGATGCAGCGGTTCCGGGAACGCCTGCTGGCCGGGTTGCGCGCGGCGGCGGCCAACCACAGCCCGGACGCCATGGCCTTCATCGCCCGTGTTGTCCCGGCGTGGTTCGAACAACGGGTGGACATCGTTCTCCGCGGCGCCCCGCACGTGCTGATCGTCTCGGCGCCTCCGGACGCGCCCACGCCGCGCGAGGATGTGGCGCTGGCGCTGGCCCACTTCGAGCTGATGGCGCAGAGTTCCGGCCTGGGCACGGTGTGGTGCGGGATGCTCAAGATCGCGCTGGAGACGCTGCCGGAATTGAAGCCCGTGCTGGGCCTGCCTGCCGACCATCACTACTACGCGATGCTGTTCGGCCTTCCTGCCGTGACCTACCCCCGCGCGGTCCAGCGTGACGATGGCGCCAAAGTCCGGCGGGTGGCTGAAGCGGTTTAGGCTGTAGGCTATAGGTAAATGCGACGAACGCGGACACAGTGAATCGTAAATGCCTTTGAGCGCAAGACACCTTCAGCCTTCAGCCTACAGTCTCGGCATCCTATGGGACGCCGGTGAACCGCGGTTATTTCCCCAGGCACCACAGGTGCTCGAGGCCGCGCACGTACAGGCGCGTACCGATGAACACCGGGCAACTACGGAAGGGTTCCAACGAGTTGTGCGCCAGTTCCTTGTATTCCCGGCCCGGTTGCACGACCACCGTTTTGCCGTTGTCGCTGCTGACGAACAGGAGTCCGCCTGCCAGGGTTACGCTGGGATAGCAGGTGCCGCCGAGTTCCAGTTTCTTCTCGTACACGACTTTCCCGCTGGCGGCGTCGATGGCGCTCCAAACGCTCTTCTGGTTCACGGCATAGATGAGCCCGTCATGGACCACCGGTGAGGCATAGTAGCGTTCGTTGGCCGGCTTGGTCTCCCACAGCACCTCGGGGGTGAACGCATCGCCGGCCGTCGCCGGCAGGCGCACGGCTTTTCCGCCGTTCTGGATGAAGTAGGCGATCCCGTCACTGACCACCGGTGCGCAGTACGTCAGGGGCGACACCTTGGCCGCCAGTTTGCGCCCATCCGAAACGCGGACGAAATCGCCGCTCGGCGTGATCACGATCGCCACCGTCCCGATGCGCGCCTGCACCTCGGAGCCCCAGCCCGGAGCGGAGTCGGTCTGCCATATCGTGCTGCCGTTGGACGGATCCAGGGCGGTGAGTTTCAGAATGTGGACGACCAACTTACCGTCCACGAAGACCGGTGACGCGCTGTGACCCCAGCCCTGGGTCGGCTTCTCGATGAACCGCGCCCACTTGCGGTTTCCGTCGCGGTCGTAGCAGGCGGCCACCCCATTGCCGAAGACGGCATAGAGGGACGTGCCATCCGTGGTCGGGGTGGGGGATGAGAACCCGTTGACGTCATGAGTGGCCGGGTCGGCATAGGTGGCGAACGTCTTGAGTTCCGCATCCAGTGCGGCGAGCTGGGACTTCACCGTCTCCGCCTTGGCCTTGAGCTCGGCGCTATCCGGCGTCTTCTTGAGTTCGTTGCCGAGACGACGCGTCTCATCGCGGAGCGGCTTCATCTTGGAGGTCAGTTCCTCAGCCTTGGCGCGATCGGCCTTGGCCTTTTCGACTTCCGAGGCCGGGAGCACGTCCAGGTAGGTGTTCGGGCGCGTCCAGAGGATGGCGCCATTCGTGAGCGACACACACACCAGCGTGGCGGGTTCGGCGCACACGTAGAGGCGGTCGCCGAGAATGAGGGGCGAGGCGTTGGACCAGCCGGGCAGCTTCGTCTTCCAGACGACATTCGACTCCTTCGACCAGGTCTGGGGCGGGCGGGCGTCGGGATACCGTCCGGTCTCGTCGCCGCGCCAGCCCGTCTGGGGTGCGGCAACGGCTTCAAAGGCGAACAGGGCGGCGAGCGCGATTCCCGGCAGCAGGCGTGTACGGTTCATGGGGTCCTCCTCAGGGCGTTCAATAAAAGGCGCATATCCTCAGGCAACGGGGCGGTGAATGTCAACGACCGACCGGAGCGGGGATGCGCCAGGGTGAGGCGTTCGGCGTGGAGCATCTGGCGGGCGGGCAACGGCACGGTCAGCCGGGCGGCGCGCTGGCGGCCGTAGTCCGCATCGCCGATCACCGGGTGTCCAAGGAAGGCCATATGCACGCGGATCTGGTGCGTACGGCCGGTTTCGATGCGCACCCTCAGCAGGGACGCGTCGGGGAACACCTCGGCGGTTTCGTAGAGGGTGATGGCGGGGCGGCCGTGGGGGGGCGAGGCGCTCATTTTCTTGCGGTCATGGGCGCTGCGGCCGATCAGGGTTTCGACGCGGCCGGCGGGCGGGGTGAGCCGGCCCCACACCAGGGCCGCATACTCCTTGCGCACGCTTCGCTTCTTGAAGGCGTCGACCAGGGCGCGCATGGCCAGGTCGGTTTTGGCCACGATCATGACGCCGGTGGTGTCTCGGTCGAGGCGATGCACAATCCCGGGCCGTTTCTCGCCGTTGATGCCGGGCAGGTCGGGGCAGTGGGCGAGCAACGCATTGACCAGCGTGCCGGAGGCATGTCCGGCGGCGGGATGGACGACCAGGCCGGCGGGCTTGTTGAGCGCCAGCAGGTCGTCATCCTCGTACAACACATCCAGCGGAATCGACTCCGGCCTCAGTTCGCTGTCGACCGGCGCAGGCACTTCCAGGGAAACGATCATTCCCGCCGTGAGCCCGAGCGAGGCCTTGGCCGCCCGTCCGTTCACGGCGACGTGACCGGTGCGGATCAGGTCCTGGATGCGGGCACGGGACAGGTCGCCGCGTTGCGCGGCCAGCCAGGCATCCAGGCGGCGGCCGGCGCCTTCAGGCGGAACGGTGAGTGTGTTCATGGAGGCGGAGGATCGTCCACAGCGTCAGGCCGGTGGCCAGCAGGGCGAGACTGACGACCTGGGCGGCATCGAGTGCGCCGACGCGGGTGCGTTCGTCGCCGCGCAGGAGTTCCAGGAGGAAGCGGCCCACGGGATAGGTCATGAGATACAGGGCCAGTATCCGGCCGGGTCGCCGCCGGGCCGGCGCGAGATAATACCAGAACAGAAAGGCGTACAGGGCCAGATTGAAGGCGGATTCATACAGTTGCACGGGATAGTGCGCCAGGCCGCAGGCGAGCGCGCACTCGGCGGGGGCCGCGCGGCCGCCGCAGCAGCCGTTCAGGAAACAGCCGATCCGGCCGAAGGCGTGCCCGAGCGGCAGGGCGGTGACGACCAGGTCGGTGGTGGTCAGCAGCGACTGGCGGTGGAGTCGGGAAAAGAGCACGAGGGCCACGCCGGCTCCCAGGAATCCGCCGTAAAAGATCAGGCCGCCCTGGTCGACGCGGAGGATCTCCGCCGGCACGGCGCGAAAGTACGCCCAGTTTGCCAGCACGTAGGCGGCCCGCGCTCCGGCGACCCCGGCGACCATGAGCCAGACGAGCAGATCGCCGGTGAAGGCCGTGTCGACGCCTGTGCGCCGGCCGAGGAGGCGCCAGTGGCCAAGGGACGCCAGGAATCCGAGCGCCATCATCACGCCATACCAGCGGATTTCGCGCGAGCCGATCATGAAACAAACCGGGTCGATGTTCATATCCGGGTATACTCCCTGTTCCCTGCCGAAGGGCGTGTGCGGCGGACAATTTCCGCATGGACAGGCTTTCGAGTACTATGCACAATACTTTGCTGAACATCAAACGATTCGCAGGTGACCACTCGCATGGGGATGCACGACACGGATATCATGATGGAGCCGGTGCTGGAAATCGCCTGCACGTCCTGTCAGCACCCCCTCGATGTCTCGGGCCTCATGGCCTTCACGGAAATCGCCTGTCCCGAATGCAGCACGGTTCAGTCGGTGCCCGCCAAACTGGGCAATTTTGTCCTGCTCGGACTGCTCGGCAAGGGCGGCATGGGAGCCGTCTACCGCGGCCTGGATACGTCGCTCGATCGCCCCGTGGCCATCAAGGTGATGCTCACCTCGCTGGGCGAGAACAAGGAATTCGTCGAAACCTTCCGCCGTGAGGCCCAGGCCGCCGCGGCCCTCAACCACCCCAACATCGTCCAGACCTACTCCTTCGGCGTGGCCCACGGCCAGCCGTACATCGTGATGGAGCTGCTCGACGGCGGCCGGTTTGACCAGATGATCGCCTGCGGCGATCCCTTGAACGAGGCGCTGGTGATGAAGATCGGCGCCGATGTGGCCGACGGCTTGAACGCGGCGGCCAGCATCGGGCTGGTGCATGGCGACGTGAAGCCGGAAAACATCCTCCTCGACGGCAACGGCGTGGCCAAGGTCGTGGATTTCGGTCTGGCGCGGTTCAAGAAGGGCGGCGAGCCCAGCGTCGATGGTATCTGGGGAACGCCCTACTACATTGCCCCCGAGAAGATCCGGGGGCAGCCGGCCGACGCGCGTTCGGACATCTACAGCCTCGGGGCCACGCTCTACCACGCCCTGGCGGCCAAGCCACCCTTCGACGGCGAGACGCCGCTGGACGTCATCAAGGCGCGGCTCAAGGCGCCGGCCCCGGCCTTGAAGACGGTCCGGCCCGACATCGATCCGGAGGTGGAGGCGATCATAGCCCGCACGCTGGAGGCGGAACCCATCAAGCGCTATCCCACCTACGTCTCGCTGTTGAGCGATATGCGCAAGGTGCTCGCCACGCTCAAGCCGGCCGCGACGGGGTTCGGGCCGGTGGCCAAACGCGGCGGGAGGATCGTGCTGACCCGCAAGAAGAGCGGGGCGGCCGCCAAGTTGACCGTGACCGGCATGGAGAGCGTGATCGGGTTTCCCGCCGACATAGGCGCCGCCGAAATGGCGCCGTCGTCGCCCGGCCGCAGGAAGAAACAAATCCTGTTTGGCAGTCTGGGCGCCGTCGGCGTGCTCGTGCTGGTCGGTCTGCTTGTCTGGGGTTTCCTGCACTATAAGGCCAAGACCGAACGCCGCCTGGCGCTGGAGAAGGAACAGGCGACGTTGAAAGAACTGCGGGGTTCGGTCGGCAAGACCTGGAGCGGCATGGTCGGGTCGATCAGCAACGCCATGCACCGCGCGAACCGCCTCAAACCGCTTCTGACCGATGCCGACATGGCGCGGGAAGCGATTTCGGTGCTGTCATCCAACCTGACTGATGCCGCTTTGGCGGCGGCGGCAGTCTCCAACACGCCGGTCCTGTTTGCGGCGGTCACCCTGGCGGCGACCACCGAAATGCAGGCGGGCATCGATGACCTGTGTGCCGTCACGAATACCGCGGCGTCGAACCTGACGGCGGTGCTGGCGGCCACCAACAGTCCCCAGGCCGAGGCGGTGCTGGCGGCCATGACCAACCTGCTGCCCGGCGTGGCGGCCGGCGAGCAGCGTGTGGCCACGGCGGCGGAAAGGGCGCAGAACGCCCTCAAGGAACTACTGGCGTTCAAGAAGAAGATCGCCGAGGCGGCGGAGCAGCAGGCGGCGGAGGCCAAACGGATTGCCGCGCAGAAAGCGGAGGAGGCGAAGCTTGCCCGCGAGGCCGCCGCCGCAGAGAAACGCGCCAAAGAACAGGCGGAGCTGGCGGTGAAGGAGATCGCGACGATTGAAGACCGGCGCAAGTCGAATACCCTGCTCGTGCAACAGTGCCGGTTCAAGGAGGCGGCCGAGGCGATGGCGGCGCTTGAGCAGGGCCTGACCACGGACGACGCCAAGGCCGTCTTCAAGATCGCGATGGAGCGATACAACCTGATCCTCGACTTGAAGGCGCTTGTGGTCGCCGGCATCCAGAAGGATGCCAAAGCCAGCCCGTCCGGCTTCAAGTACGGATGGCTGGTCAACGGCGTCCCGGCGGCCGATGTCCTGGGCGCCGACGACGACAAGATCCAGCTCAAGGGCCGCGCGGTGGCCTGGGACCAGGTGTCGCCGGCTCAATTGCTGCGGTTCCTGAAGCGGTACGCCGAGGATCCTGATCTGGGCCGCAAGGACGCGGCGCGCCACGCCCTGGCCACGGCGGTGTATTCGATCGAAGCCGGGGGCGGCAGCGAGGGGGCCCAGAAGATGGCGGTCAAGTACCGGGATCAGGCCGTCGCCCGCGACGCGACCCTGGCCGACAAGGCCAAGCTGCTCCTGCCGGACGCGCCTGCCGGCCCGTGACGCCTTTCCCGGTCGCTTACCGGCCCGGATCGATCTGCAGACGCAGGGTCCGGATGCGCTTGCCGAAAGCTTTCTGAAGATTCGACAGGATTTGCGCCCGCGACCGGTAGAGTTCGCTCAGCCAGACGGTGCTGTCGACGTACACAACCAGTTCGTCGCCCATCAACCGGCCGGGCCGCGTGTGGGCGGAGACGGCCTTGCCCATGACCTTCTCCCACTCGATCTCCATGCGGCCCATGTGGAGCTGGTCGCCAAGTTTCAGGGACTTCAGCCAGGCTTCAACCAGCTTCGCGATGGGCACGCCTTCGGCCACGGCGGCGTAATGGGACTTGTTGGCTTCGCGCTTGAAAGGCATGGCACGCGTATAGCGGGGTGGAGGTGAAATGTCGAATGGAACCGGACAAGGCATCCGGGACGCGAAAACAAGGGTTCAGGGTATCAGGGTTCAGGAAAAACAAGACATGGCTGTGTGTCCTGAACCCTGAACCCTGTTCCCTCGAGCCTCTCTACTCGGCGCCGACCTGGAAACGGACGAAGCGGCGCAGGGTGAGCGTATCGCCCAACTCCTTGCCTTTCGCTTCCAGCAGTTTGGTCACGGAGATATCGGGATCCTTGACGAAGCCCTGCTCGACGAAACACACTTGCGAGTAGAACTTGCCGAGTTTGCCGTCCACGATCTTGTCAACGATCTGCGCCGGCTTGCCGACGACCTGCTTGGCGTAGATTTCGCGTTCGGCCTGCACCACATCCGCCGGCACTTCGCTCCGCACCAGCCAGCGCGGGCTGCAGGCGGCGACATGCAAAGCGAGATCCTTCGCCAGTTCCTGCAACACGGGGCTGCCCGCGGAGGCCTCCTTCGTGCAGCCGAGCTCCAGCATCACCCCCAGCTTGCCGTTCAGGTGGATGTAGGTGGCAATCAGGCCTGAACCCTGCAGGACGAAGCGCGTGTTGCGTTTCGCCACGAGGTTTTCGCCGATCTCGGCCACCTTGGCGACCATCTCGGCCTTGGTGGCTTCGCCGATGGTATTATCCTCCATATCCATGGCCTTGTTGGCCAGGGATTTGACGAATTCCTGAAACGCCGCGTTCTTGGCGACGAAATCCGTCTCGCAGTTGATCTCGATCAGGGCGCCGGTCTTGCCGCCACGGGTGGCGGCGGCGATCAGGCCCTGGTTGGCGACGCGGGACGCCTTCTTGGCGGCGATCGCCACGCCTCGCTCGCGGAGCAGGCGGATGGCCTTATCCTTGTCGCCGCCGGCCTCGGTCAGGGCGCGTTTACATTCCATCATGCCGACATTGGTGGCTTCGCGAAGCTCCTGCACCATTTGGGCGGTTATTGCTGCCATGGGTAGTCCCCTCTTGTTGTGATCCGTGACAGGCCGGTCATTCCGGCGCGGTTTCGGTGGCGGTTTCGGGTTGGGCGTCTGCGACGGGTTCCGCAGGCGCGTCGGTGTGCTTGGCGCCGGCGGCGCGGGCGCGCAGCGCGCGCGGGGCGCGCGGACGGCGTGTGTCGCCGGTCTTGCCGCGACTGTCGCCCTGGGGTGCGCCGGCGTCGCCGCGGCGAGCTTCCTCGGCGGCAATCTTCGAATACTCCGAGGCGCCCTTCTGGATGGCCAGCGCGAGCGCCCCCGCCATCAGGCGGATGCCGCGGATGGCGTCATCGTTGCCGGGGATCGGGTAATCGATCGGGTCCGGGTTGCAGTTCGTGTCGACGATCGCGATCACGGGGATGTGCAGGCGGTTGGCCTCGGCGATGGCGATGGCCTCGCGGTTGACGTCCACGACGAACATGGCGCCGGGCGGCTCGTTCATGTCGGCCACGCCGGACAGGTTCTTGTGCAGCTTCTCGAGCTCGTGACGCAGCACGGAGACTTCCTTCTTGGGCATCTTATCCATCGTGCCGTCCTTTTCCATGCGCTCGATATCGCGCATGGTCTTGACGCGCGCGCGCAAGGTCCGGCTGTTGGTCAGCATGCCGCCCAGCCACCGGGTGGTGACGTAGGGCTGGACGCATTCGGAGGCGAGGTCCTTCATGACCTGCTGGGCCTGCTTCTTGGTGCCCACAAACAGGATGGTCTTGCCGCGGGCGGCCGTGTCGTGCACGAAGGTTTTCGCCTTCTCGAGCTGTTCGAGGCTCTTGGCGAGATCGATGATGTGGATCCCGTTCCGCTTGTCGAAGACAAACGGCTTCATCTTGGGATTCCAGCGCTTGGTCTGGTGACCGAAGTGAACACCTGCGTCGAGCAGGTCCTGCAGGGTGACATCCGCTGGGATGTCGGCAATCGTAACCATGGTACTCCTCCGTATCCTTGGCCCCTAGCGCCATCCGCCACTGGCGAATGCTCACGCGTGAGGGCAATCCGCTTTGGTTCGACCGGAGGCCGGCCGAACACTCGCTTCCGTTCCGGACACCCGGAACTCAAAAGGCGTCATATCATAGTCATAGACCGTTGCCGTGCAAGCAGAAAAGAGGACAGCAGAAGACGCACCCAGAGCGAAGCAAGATGCGGCGGCGCGAGACGCGACGAGTCCACATCATCACCAGGGGCTGCCCCTGCGATTCTCCGCTAGGGTTCGGGTGCGATCACCGTCAACGATGGAAAGACAGCGGAAAAATCATCAGGATTCCGGGTGAGAAGACCCTTTCGGCCTGCCGCAAATGAACCAATGAGTATGTCGGCCACCGGTCGTCGGGGTATTCGTCGATCCCGGCGTTGGCTGACATACCGTTCCCACGCTTTATGCGCGTGCTGGGTGTCCTTCCAGTCCCACGGAATGGAAAACTGAATGCCGATGCCGGCTAGGAACTCGTTTTGTCGGTGACCGTCACCCAGGAACGCGGGTGCGAGTTCAATATAACTGACGGGACACAACGCAAGCCCTTCGCCCGCCATCTTGTCCAACAACTGCGCTGAAGGCCGTCCGAACTCCGGATCCCCTTCCAGCACATCAATGACGACACAGGTATCCACGATCCAGGTCACGCCTCTTCTCCTTCACGAAGCTCTGTCAACCAATCGCGGGTTCGGCGCGGTTTTCTGAACTTGGCGGCGTAGCCAAGCATGGCCTCCGCACCAGGCACAGGGGATTCGGCAGCAACCGTCATCCTGCATTCGTGATCGGAGAGCACTTCCCAGACCACGCGATGTCCAGGGCTCAGGTGGAGTTGTTTCCTCACCTGTGTTGGGATCGACACCTGTCCCCTTTCCGTCACCATGGTTGCTAATGTTTTCATACCCAGAACATTACATCATGTTGGCATATCATGTCAAAGCACGAAGAGCCGTTCATGTGAACTCCGCAAGCGCGGCACTTGGCCTCAAGCAGGCATCTGGCAAGTCCGCAGCGGTCGGCACCGCGGGGAAGCGGAGCGATTCCGGTTAAAGAGGGCAGACAACGGGCGTCCGCGCTATCTGCTGTCTTTAGGATGCATATTGAACACGGCGGGCAGGCGTTCTTTAATAAGCGTCTTCTCCCCCTGCAGTAGTTCGAACGTGTTATCCCGGTATCTGGTGACGAACGACGAATCAGGGACGGCCACCAAGACGCTCTCGACACGCTGAACCGCCGATGGAAAAGAACGCATCAGGTCGTCGAAATGCTGTTCTTGGTGTGGACGGCCGGAATCAGCGAGCACCGATTCGGTGAAGTTCGTCGCAATCGTGGGACGGTAGCGCTCTGCCGACTTCACCCTCCAGATCGGATCATGACTTGCCCCTGCAATGCCACCGACAATGCTGCATCCCGTGAGAAACGGGAAGAATAACACAGCAGACAGACACAATCCCTTCATTCCGCCCTCGCCGATAATCTTGCCACACCTAGTTGCAGGGGGGCTCTCGAGGACAACACTTGCTGCCCTTTTGTCCAGCCTTATAGGCACCACAGCCCAACTTATGCACAGCCTGGTAGTATGTTTCTGCCCATTGCATGCATCTCTCGCGTGGATTCACGGTGCATCGTACCCAACAGTCCTCGGCGTAGGGAATGCAGCCATCCTTATAACACCAGCCATCGGCACTCGTCGGCAAATCGGCACATGCCTGCTTCATCCGGTCTCTGAATCCTTGGTCGCAGGAGGCCTTGTCCATATCACACCTCCCGTAACAGTCATCGTGCCATTGGCAGGCAGAAGTGAAGTCCCCACCAGCAGGTTCCTCTGGCACGAACCAATCATTCCACCACGAACCACAGACCAGACCAAGAACATCGAAACGGTCCACGGGTCTGTTCCCAACGAAACCATACAGCGTTTCACCACCCTCAGCATGACGCCGTCCCGCGAGGGCATTGCGAGGTGAAACCCGAGGCGCGAGTTCTGCGATCGGATCTCGAGATAGCCACCGCCCCTCATCGGGGTGGTAGTAGGCGTGAGCCTGGAAGGCGGAACTACTGAGGATCAACGCGGTCAGTAGCAAAGACCGCATGTTTGCCGGGCGCGCCTCTTTCATTGTAGGAGCCCTTCAGGAATTCGTGTTGGTCAGTGGAAGCGGTTAAGAAGATGTCACCCACACTCGCCTGGCGTCTTTACGCCTTGGTGGCGCTGGGAGATGTCAGCCCAAGACATTGCCGTCCGTCAGTTCCTTGAGGAATCGCTTGAGCGGCCAAATGCGAAGGGGGCCATCTTTGAGTTCGACGGAGCCCGTGTACACGCCGTGCCCGCCGGTCAGCGTGCCGTCGGCGATCAGGGTCTTGAGCGCGGTTCCGTATTCGCCCCGCCAGGTCGCGGCGGCCTTGACCTCGAGACCGATGGCGCGGTCGCCGCGCGTCCAGACGAAATCCACCTCGCTGCCGGACGGCGTGCGCCAGTAGTGAAGTTGTCCGCCGAGGTTCCGGAAGGCCATCGCGGCGCGCAATTCGTGAAGCACCCAGGTTTCAAGCAGGAAGCCGCGCTCCAGCCCGTCCAGTGGCTCACGCATCCGTCCGGCCAGGGCTCGCGCCACGCCGGGGTCGAACAGGTAGAACTTGGGGCTCGCCACCTCTTTCACTTTGGCCCGCTTCCGCCAGGCGGGCAGCCAGAACCCGATCAACGTGTCCACCAGGGTTCCAAAGTAGCCCTGGACCGTGGGCCTCGCGACGGCCGCATCGCGGGCGATCCCGGCGACGTTGACAATCTGCCCGTTCATCAGGGCGGCCACCTCCAGGAAGCGGGCGAAAGATTCCAGATTGCGAACGAGCGCCTCCTGCTGGATCTCTTCGCGGATGTAGTTGCCCACATAAGCCTCAAGCGCTTCAATGGCATAGTCGGTTTCGGTCTGGATTTGCGGCAGCAATCCAAGGCGCAGGACCCGGTCGAGATCGCAACGGTAATCCAACTCGGCCGCCGTCAGCGGGAAGAACTGGCGGTTGATCGCGCGGCCGGCGAGAAGATTCACGTCCAACCGCTTCAACTTGCGAGCGCTGGAGCCGCTGAGGGCAAAGTGGTAGCGTTTTCCGTGTTCGGCGATCAGGGCGTGGACTTCATTCAACACGCTCGGCAACCGCTGCACTTCGTCCACCACGACCCAGCTTCCCGGTGGCCGGGCTTCGACCTGCTGCCGGAACGAGTCAGGCTGACGGCTGAGCGACAAGAGGGTCTGGGTCCGCAGCAGATCGAACCAGAGCGCGTCCGGCAGCACATGTCTTAACCACGTGGTCTTGCCGGTCCCGCGCGGTCCAAAGAGGAGAAACGAATGCCCCGGCAGCTCGAGACGTCGTGTTAACATGGTCAGCAGATTAACGGTCAATCTGCTGGCGGTCTATACAAATATGCATGTCCTTGGAGCCGGCGTGCCCCCGTGCCGCTCACAACCAGGTGTCGGTCACGAGTCGAACCGTTTCGCCTGAGGGCAGTGCGGCCAGCAGGGCGGCCACGGTCCCGGACGCCCCCGGCAACACCAGGTCGGGGCGGACGTCGGCCAGGGGCTGAAGCACGAAGCGACGCTGCGCCCAGCGGGGGTGGGGCAGGTCCATGATGCCATCCGACCGGGTGGCATCGCCGGCATAGAGGATGTCAATGTCGATGATGCGCGGGGCATTCCGGTCCGCGCTGCGCCGGCGGCCCATCGTGTCCTCGATGCCGTGGATGGCGGTGGAAAGCGCCGACAGGTCGGGAGGCACCTCGATGATCACGACGGTGTTCAGGTATTTCAGATCCGCGAGTTCGGGCCGGACGCCCACGGGGTCGGTTTCGTAGAGCGGAGCGGCCGCGAGCAGTCGTACGCCGGGAAGGGCTGTCAGGCGGCGGACGGCTTCCTGCAATGCCGCCTGCCGGTCTCCGAGATTCGACCCGAGACTCAGGCCGACTTCCATCGGCATCCCAGAGGGATGGCGAGGCTGAAGGCTGAAGGCTGAAGGCTGAAGGGTGGACTTGGTGTTGCGACTCCTCATCTCTTCCCTACAGTCTACAGCCTGTAGCCTACAGCCTGGCCGTTATCTCAGCCCCAGCACGTCCTGCATGTCGTACAGACCGGGTTTGCGGCCGGCCAGCCAGGTGGCGGCCCGCAGGGCGCCGCGGGCGAACGCGTCCCGGCTGGTGGCGCGATGACTGATCTCCACGCGCTCACCGTCCGTGGCGAACAGAACCGTGTGATCCCCGATGATGTCCGCCGCCCGCAGCGCATGAATGCCGATCTGCCCGCGCGGCCGTTCGCCGCCGAGTCCCTCGCGGCCATAGATTGCCATGTCCTTGAAGACCTGCCCGCGACCCTCGGCCACCTTTTCGCCGAGCCGCAACGCCGTGCCGCTGGGCGCATCCTTCTTGAACCGGTGATGCGCTTCCACGATCTCGACATCGTAGTCCACGCCCAGCGCCCGGCCGGCCTGCTGCACCAGCGCGAACAGCAGATTCACACCCAGGCTCATGTTGGGCGCCCAGACGATCGGGATCGTCTTCGCGGCCAGGTCGACCGCGGCACGTTCGTCCGGGTTGAGCCCGGTGGTGCCGATGACGACCGCCTTGCCGTGCTGGGCGGCCAGGCGCACCGTCTGCGGCACAGCCTCATGGAAACTGAAGTCGATGGTCACATCGGCGGCCTTCACGGCCGCCGCCAGATCGCTGGTGATGCGCAGGCCGATGTCGCCGACGCCGGCGATGAGCCCGGGATCCTTGCCCATCAACGGCGAGGACGGCTGCTCGATGGCGGCCGCCACCTGCAGTTCATGCATGGGTTGCGCACAACGCACCAACGCCTGGCCCATGCGGCCGGCGGCTCCGATAATGGCGATCTTGGTCATGGTTGGAACGCTCCCTTCGTACGATTCATCATTCACCGGGAAACACCGCGAAATGCCATCGATGGGAGGGCGGGCATGCTGCCCGCCGCGGCCGGCGACACGCCGGCCCTCCCCACGAAGCCTGGCATCAACGGATAAGCCGAGAAGTCCGGCATCACCGGATGAGGCCGACTTCCTTCAAACATTCGGCCAGGCGCTGCTTCAGCGCCATGCTCATTTCACAGAGGGGCAGCCGGTAGCCTTCCTCGATCAAGCCGGCCATGGCCATGGCGGCCTTGATCGGGATCGGGTTCGTGTCGATGAACAGATCCGTGAACAGGCGGTAGTACTGCATGTGCAGGCGAAGGGCTTCATCCCAGCGTCCGGCCAACGCGGCATGCACCATATCCGCCACAGGTTTCGGGGCGATGTTGGAGGCCACGCTGACGACGCCCCGGGCGCCGACCGACATCATCGGCAGCGTCAGGGAATCGTCACCCGAGAGAACCGTGATGTCACAGGCCCGCCGGATCTGGCTGACGCGGTCCACGCTGCCCCCCGCCTCCTTCACCGCCACGATCTGCGGGTGTTTCGAGAGGCGCGCCACGGTGGCCACATCGATCTCCCGTGCGCTGCGGCCGGGAACATTGTAGAGCACGACGGGCAGGCCGAGGTCGGCCACGGCCGAGAAGTGGCGGTACAGCCCTTCCTGGTTGGGCTTGTTGTAGTAGGGGGTCACCTGCAGCGAGGCATCGGCGCCCGCCTTGAGCGCGTGCCGGGTGAGCTCCAGCGCCTCGGACGTCGAGTTGGCGCCGGTGCCCGCGATGACCTTGATTTTTCCGCGGCAGGCATCGATGGTCGTCTCGATGACCTTCTCGTGCTCGGGGAAATCGAGCGTCGGTGACTCGCCGGTGGTGCCGACCGGCACAATACCGTCGATGCCGCCGGCGATCTGCAGGGCGATCAGCGCCCGCAGCTTGCCGTAGTCAACGCTTCCATCGCGGTTGAACGGCGTGACGATCGCGGTATAAGCACCCTGGAACATGATCCTCTCCTTCATTTACAGCTCCGCCGCCTCGGCCCCCGTGATTTCGCCGCGGACCAGATCCTCCCACGTCTCGCGGTGGCGTATGACGTGGGCGTTGGCGCCGTCGACCATGATTTCGGCCACGCGCGGGCGGCTGTTATAGTTCGACGACATCGAAAAGCCGTAGGCGCCCGCGCTCATGGCGGCCACCAGGTCGCCCGCCTGCACGGCCGGCAACTCGCGGTCCTGCGCCAGGAAATCGCCGGACTCGCAGATCGGGCCGACGATGTCGCCGACCACGGTCTTCGAGGTGGCCTTGACGGGTTTGATGGCATGGTAGGCCTGATACAGCGACGGGCGGATCAGGTCGTTCATGCCCGCATCCACCACGACGAAGGTCTTGAAATGGCTGGCCTTCACATACTGCACGCGGGTCACCAGGATGCCTGCATTGCCGACGATGCTGCGGCCCGGTTCCATGACCACCTGCACGGCCAGATCCTTCAGGAACGGCACGACCGTGGCGGCGAACACGGCCGGGTCCAGCGCCTGCTGGTCCGGCTTGTAGTCGATGCCCAGTCCGCCGCCGATATCGAGATAGCGGAACGTCGGGTAGCGGGCCTTGAGCGACTGGCACAGGTCCTTGACCTTGGCCAGCGCCTCGCCGAACGGATCCGCCGACAGGATCTGCGACCCGATATGCAGGTGCAGGCCGGCAATCTCCACGCCGGGCAGGGTGGCGGCCATCGCGTAGGCCTTCGCAACCCGCTCCAGGTCGAGCCCGAACTTGTTCTCCTTCTTCCCCGTGCTGATGTACTGGTGCGTTTTCGGGTCGACATCGGGGTTGGCCCGGAAGGCGATCCGGCCGACCGTGCCCGCATGCCGGGCGGCCTCGGAGATGCGCACGGCCTCGGCTTCGGATTCGACGGTGAAGAACCCGATGCGCTCGCGCAGCGCGTACTCGATTTCCTCGCGGGTCTTCCCGACGCCGGCGAACACGATCTTGCCGGCATCGGCCCCGGCGCGCAACACGCGGAACAACTCGCCGCCGGAGACAATGTCGAACCCGGCGCCTTCGTCGGCGAGCGTCCGGATCACCGCCGCGTTCGAGTTCGCCTTGACCGAGTAGCAGATGAGGGGCCTGACCGCGGCCATGGCCGTGGCGATGGCCTGGTAGCGTTCGCGCAGATGGCGGCGGCTGTACACGTACAGCGGGGTGCCGTAGCGCTGGGCGAGATCCTCGACCGCCACGTCCTCGGCGAAGAGACGGCCGTCCCGATAATCGAATGCCTGCATGCGGGTTCCTTCAAACGGTTTCGGGTAGTGGTAGCAAAAAGCAGGGCCGCCTGTCAAAAGGACCTGACGCCCTTGCAGCCATTCTCACGATGGCGCTGACAAGCCCGGACGGTTGTTTGCTTCTTGTAGGGCCGCCGCTTGTCGGCGCGCCGTAAGATACTGAACAAGAGCCTGTAAAAGACGGCACGCCGACAAGCGGCGGCCCTACAGGGATGAAACGGACCCGGCAAGGTCGGTCATCATGCGAACGGCTGACTCCCACGTTCCTTATTCCAGGTCGGTGCGCGGCTTGAAGAAGCGGTCCTGGAGCTTCTCCATGTAGAGATAGATGCCGGGGGTCACGAAGAGCGTGATCACCTGGGCGAAGATCATGCCGCCGACGACCATCAGCCCGAGCGGCACGCGGCTGGAACCGTCCTGACCATAGCCCAGGGCGATCGGCAGGATGCCGAGAATGGCGCACAGTCCGGTCATCAGGATCGGGCGGAAGCGCACGAGACAGGCGTCGTAGATCGCGTCGTAGCTGCTCATGCCCTCGCCCTTGCGCTGGATGGCGAAGTCCACCATCAGGATGCCGTTCTTGGTGATCAGGCCGATCAGCACGAAGAGCCCGATGTAGGCGTAGATCGACATTTCGCGCCCGAAGATGAAAAGCGTGAGCAGCCCGCCGAACGCGGCCACCGGCAGCGTCGTCAGGATCGTGAACGGGTGGATGTAGCTTTCGTAAAGCACGCCGAGCACGATGTACTTCAGGAAGATCGCGATCAGCAGCAGGATGCCCAGGCTGGCGATGGACCGCTGGAACTCGCTGGCGTCGCCCGTGAACTGGCCGGTCACGCCCGTCGGCAGGATCTTGGCGGCCCTGGCCTCGACCGCCTTGGTCGCCACGCCCAGCGGGAAGCCCGGCGGCAGGCTGAAGGACAGCGTCGCCGACTCCTGCTGCTGGACGTGCGGAACGGATTGCGGACCGGCTTCCTCCTTCCAGCGCACGACCGACGTCAGCGGCACCAGCGCCCCGGTCGCCGGCGAGCGCAGATAGAGCAGGCCCATGTCTTCCGGCCGGCTCTGGTGCTCTTTCTCGATTTCGGCAATGACCTGGTACTGGTCGTTCTCCGTCGTGAACTGCGTCACATAGCCGCCCGCGTAGCAGAGGGCCAGCGAGGACTCGATGGTTTGTGCGGAAAGGCCGAGCGTCGAGGCGCGGTCGCGATCGATCGTGCCGGTCAGCCGTGGAAGGGTCAGCTTGATGTTGTTCTGGACGTTGAAGATCCAGGGCACCTGCCGCAATTCCTGTTCAAGCTTCTGCGCCGCGCCCCAGACCTGCTCGCGGTCGAGGCCGTTCAGGACGTACGCGTAGTCGCTGCCTGTGGCCGTCGATTCGGCGCCGGAGCTGATCTTCAGGACGGGCACGGGCGCCAGGAAGGTCATGCCGTTGGGCAGTGCCATCAGCTTGCCGGTGAATTTCTGGACATACGCGTCAATCGGCAGGCGGCGCTCGTTCGGGGGCTTCAGGCGCACGAAGAAGAAGCCCATGCTCTGGTCGGCGCCGGGCTGGAACCCGCTGACCGAGCCGACCTGCACGACGTCCGGATCGTTCTTCACGATCGCCATGGCCTTCGACTGGTACGCCTGCATCGCCGCCGTCGAGGAGCCGAGCGGCAGGATCATGGCGCCGCGGATGAAACTGCTGTCCCCCTTCGGGAGGAAGGTCGTGGGCAGCACCACCAGGAAGACCACCGTGCCGGCGATGCAGACGAGCCACATCACGACCGCCGCCCATTTGTGGTGAAGCTGCCAGGTGAGCATCCGCCCGTACCCCTGGACCAGGGCGCGGATGGTGTCCGCGAGGCGGCGTTGCACGCGGTTCGGCGCCGCGTGGTGGCGGATGATGCGCGCGCACATCATCGGCGAGAGGGTCAGCGCGACGAACGTGGAGACGACGATCGCGATGATCACGGTCAGGGCGAACTCCCTGAGGTTGCGGCCCACGGCGCCGCTCATGAAGACCAGGGGCGTGAAGACGATGATCAGCGCCGCGCTGGTGGAAATGATCGTGAAGGTGATTTCCTTCATGCTCTGCACCGCCGCCGGGATGGGTTTCTTGCCCTCCTCCAGGTGGCGCACGGTGTTCTCCAGCACGACGATCGCGTCGTCCACCAGGAACCCCACGGCGAGCACGATCCCCATGAGCGACAGCGTATCGAGGCTGAACCCCATCGGCAGCATGAAGACCATCGTGCCGAGCAGCGTCACCGGCAGCGCCAGGCTCGGGATGATGGTCTCGCGGATGCGGCCGAGGAAGAGAAAGATCACCAGCACGACCAGCACGAGCGAGATCAGCACGGTCACCTCCACGTCCTCGAGGGCCTCGCGGATGGGCTGGGCGCCGTTGTACATCATTTCAACCTGGATCGAGGGCGGCATCGTGAGGCGCGCCGTCGCGACCGCGCGCTCGATGTCATCGGCCACGGCCACGGTGTTGACCCCCGCCTCGCGGAACGCGAAGATCGCGACGCACTTGGTGCGTATCGACTGATCGCCCTTCAGGTAGCGCAGGTCCACGTTATCGTTCACCACGCTGTCGATGCAATGGGCTACGTCCCTCAACCGCACGGGCGCCTGCTTGCGGTAGGCGACGATCAGGGCGCCGTATTCGCGCCCCGTGCGCAACTGTCCCTGCGGCTCGATCGAGAACGTGCGGGCCGGCCCGTTGAGGCTGCCGCCGGGAATGTTCACGCTGCCGACTTTCAGCGCGGCGGCCAGTTCGTCGATGCCGAGGTTGTAGGCCGCCAGCTTTTCCGGGATGACTTGGATGCGGACCGCTCGCTGGGCCCCGAGCACCTGCACCTGTGACACGCCGGGCGTCATGCTCAGCTTCTTGGCGAGCGTGCGATTGCAGTAGTCGTAGAGGTCGCCGTGCAGCAGGGTCTCCGAGCTGGCCATCATGACGCACACCGGGAAATCCGAGGGGTTGTACTTCTTGTACATGGGCGGGCTGGGCAGATCCTTGGGCAGGTTGTTCGCCGCGCGGGAGATCGCCGCCTGGACATCGGGCGCCAGGAGATCCACGTTGCGGTCCAAAGCGAACGTGAGGTTGATCGTGGTCCGGCCGGACTGGTTGTCCGAGGTCATCGATTGCAGCCCGGCGATCTGGGTGAACTCGTTTTCGAGCGGCGTGGCGACCGAACTGGCCATGGTGCTCGGGCTGGCGCCGGGATAGGCGGCGGTCACCTGGATCACGGGGTAGTCCACGGTGGGCAGGCTGTTGACGGGCAGGCGCAGGTAGGCCCAGACCCCGAACACCACGAGCATGACCGTGACGAGGATCGTCATGATCGGCCGCCGGATAAAGACTTCTGAAAAGGTCACATGCGTCTCCTCTTGGTAGGGCCGGCTTTATGCCGGCCATGCGCATGGCCGGCATAAAGCCGGCCCTACCTCTGACTCTGTCGCTACACCATCGTATCCGTGAGAACCCGATTGTTCACTTGGGTGACTTCTCGGCCGGCATCTTCGCCAGGTCCCGTACCGGCGCGCCGGGATACAGCATCAACTGGCCGAGCGCCACGACATTCTCGCCTGCCGCCACGCCCTCGACGATCTGGAAGAGGCCGCCCTGGCGGATGCCGGTTTTCACCGGCCGCAATTCCGCCAGGCTGTTCGTGACCACGCCGAGCGTGTTGGTGGTCACGGAAAAACGGTCGGCCGGGATCACGTACAGGTAGGATCCGTTCTTGCCGAACTGGACCGCGCTTTCCGGCACCATGATGGCGTCGCGGAGCACGCGGGCGATCAGGCGGACCTCCACGAACTGGTCGGCCCAGAGCTTGAGGTCCGGATTGGGAACCTCCCCGCGCAGGAGGATCGTGCCCGTCAGCGGGTTCACGGCGTTGTCCACAAACTGCACCAGGCCGGACAGGCGGTTCGTGTCGTCGGCCGTGCCGACCTCGATGCGCATGCCGCCGTCCGCCATGGAGCGCCGGACGAGGGGCAGGTACTGCTCCGACACCGAGAACTCGATGACCATCGGATCGTAACTGCGGATGTTCGTCAACCGGGTCAGGCCGGCGGCCGCCAGGTTTCCATCGTCCAGGAGCCGTTTGGAACAGATTCCCGCCAGCGACGCCGTGATCGTGCAGCGCTGCAGGTTCAGGTTGGCCAGCGCCAGCATTGCTTCATCCGCCTGCAGTTGCGCGGCGGCGGCATCGGCCTTCGCCTTGAGGGTGTCGAAGGTCTGGGCCGGGATCAGCTTCTGGTCAAGCAGTTCCCGGTTGCGTTCGAGCGTCAGGCGGCTCAGTTCCAGGTTCGCGCGGCCGGCGGCCACGGCGGCCTCGGCCTGGCGGACGCGCGCCTCGTAGTCGCGCGGGTCGATCAGGAACAGCGGTTGTCCGTTGGTCACCACGGTCCCGTCCTGGATCAGGCTCCTGACCAGCACGCCGGATACCTGCGGCACGACATCGACGCTCAGGCGGGCATCGGTGGTCCCGAAGGTTTCCAGGACCAGGGGCGCATCCATCTTGACGGCCGGGGCGGTCATCACGGTCGCGGGCGGGCGCGGCGGATTTCCCCCGCGCTTGGCGCAAGCGCCCGTCATCAACGCCAGTGTGCCGCATGCCGCGAGGAGACTCGCCGATCGTAGTGTCCGGTTCATCGCTGACCCTCTTTCTGGGTGGAGGTTGACAAGAGATTCTGAGTTCGGTCGGCGCCGCCCTGTTCCAGCAGGCCGGCGGCGTGCGCCAGCCGCGCCAGGGTGGCGAAGACGTCCTGCCGCGCGGCCACGTGCTGCAGGCGCGCCTGCGCCAGTTGGGTGGCGGCGGTCAGGAGGTCGAGGATGCCGCCGAGCCCGGCCTGGTAGCTGCGTTGCGCCATGGCGTGGGCCGCGGATGCGCTATCCCGCAACGCCGCGCTGAAGCGGTATTTCTGGAGGGCGGTTTCGTAGGCGGCGTAGCGTGTCCAGATCTCGGTCGCGGCGGCCAGCTCGGCCTGCTGGAGTTGATCCCGCAGGGCGGCGGCCTGTTCGCGGGCGGCGCGCTTGGCATTGATCGTCTGGAGCCCGTCGAACAGCGTCCATTGCAGGCTGACGCCGGCCTGGTACGTCCAGTCGCGCTCCTCAGCCCCGGAACTGGCCGGGGGCATTCCCCCGTAGTATTCATAAAGGGTGTGGCTGATGCCGCCGTTGAGATACAGCGACGGCCAGGAGGGCGACCCCATGACCTTGACGTTGGCTTCCTTGGCGGCCAGCGCGGCGCGCAGGGCGGCGATGTCGGGCCGGCGCTGCAGCGACTGGTCGATCATCTGCTTCAGATCAGGCGCGTGCAGGGCGGTCGGGATGTCGTTCGTGGGCGCCACGAGCGACACGGCCTGGTCCGGCGGGACCCCCACGGCCTGGGCCAGCGCGCCGCGGGCGGCCTTGAGTTGCCCCTCGGCTGCCGCGCGATCGAACAACGCCCGGTCACCGGCCGCCTGAGCCTGGAGCACATCCAGTTCGACGCCGAGCCCCGCCTTCAGGCGCGCCCTGGCGGCTTCGAGCGCTTTGGCCGTATCGGCCACGCCGGCCTCGGCCGCCTCGACCGCTGCCTGGGCGCTGATGACGGCGTGGTAGCCGGTCTCCACGGCCAGCAGGATATCCTGGAGCGTGCGGTTGAAGGTGAAATTGGCGGCATACACGGTTTGCAGGGCCTGCTCGATGGCCGCCTGGCGCCCGCCGCCGAAGTTCAGCAGCAGGTAGTTCATCTGGATGCCGGGCCCATACTGCATGTTGTTACGGTCCAGGCTTTCAGGCAGGGCGGCGATGTGGCGCCGCGTGGCATTGGCGGTCCCGGTGATTGCCGGCATGAAGTAGCCGCGGGCCTGTTCCACCTGGGTGGCGGCGGCGCGGGCGTCGTGCCACGCCTTGCGGCTGGCGGGATTGTTCCGCAAGGCCAGGTCAACCAGGTCGGGCAGCGACAGCGGCTTGGCGAGGTCGGGGGTCTGGGCGCGGACCCCGGCCCATACCGTGTCGGTGCGGGTGGCGTCGGTCGGCGGCACCCAGGCCGTGGTGGCGGAGTCAGGCGCGGGCGCGGTGCGGCAACCGGCGAGCCAGAGGACGGCGGCTGCCGTGGCCGGGAGTGTGAGGAGCGTGAACCTGCCGTTCATGATCGTTTACCCTTCCCGTTGACGGACCGGTGCGTTGACTGGCGGCTGCGGCCGTCAACCTGCGTGGCGCGCAGGACCGTGTCGACCACGGTCCTGACATAGGCCGCGGGCGGTCCCGACCGGTACCCGAACACATGCTCGCAAAACACATAGTGGGAGATGGCGCCGACAAAGGCATGGGCCTGGAGTTCCGGCCTGGGCACGTGCAGGCGTCCCAGCCGCGTTTCCGCCCGGAAGTAGTGAGCCAGCGCCCGGATGTGCTGGATCGGCGGGGGGCGCCCGCCTTCGTGCCCGGCGTGCGCGAAGGTAACCCCGCTCGAATTGACCATCATGAGACAGGGCATGATCGTCTGCAGCCGTTGAATGAGTTCCATCCCCGCGAATTCCAGAAGCTTGCGGATGTCGCCGCGCCCCTCGGCGGACACGAGGCGGTCTTGCCATTCCTGCGCGCGGGCCTTGACGTCCATGGCGGCCAGGAACAGGTCGGCCTTGGTCTTGAAGTGCTTGAACAGCGATCCTTCCGAGACGCCGGCTGCGCGCGCCACCTGGGCCGTGCTGGCCTGGTAGCCATGGCGCAGGAACACCGTGCGCGCGGCGTTCAGGATCGCTTCGTTGCTGATGGAGACAGGTCTGGCCATGCTCGATTCCCGGATTCGTGCGTAAGTAAGTGCTCACTCAATAATAAATCCGGGCGTTCATGTCAAGCGTAGTGCCGAGCCCGTGTCGGTTATCTCCTTGACCGGCTTGGCCGGCTGGCAGTAGAAACTCAGACAGTTAAACAGGAGAATCTCATCATGCAGACCGGTGCAGGGCGCGGAAGATCGTGCGGTTGGCTGGCGGCGGTGGCGGGTGTCGTGATGGGGATGACGGGGACAGTCGACCTGGCATTCGCCGGCCCCGGTCCTACCCTCTCAGTGTCGCCGACGAATATCGCCTGGACGAGTAACACCTGGGTGACCCTGACGGTCGGCAACCTCGTGGCCGGAGAGTCGGTCAGACTGGGTCTATTCGTGGATGTCGAGGGCAATGGCGTGGTGGATGCCATGGACCCCTTGATCGCCGCATACCTGCTGCAGGACGGCCGAACCAATGAGCTCGGCTCGTCGATCATCGTGGATGATGAGGATGGCGCTGCCAATGGAACCTTGGTGAGCCGGGTCGCCTATTTCGGCCAGGAGGGGCCGTTGCATGTGGTCGGCCATTATCTGTGGTCGGCCCGAACGGTCAGCGACGGGGCCGCGACGACGGCGCGCTTCGCCGTGACACAGCCGACGAGCACGGTCTGGCTGACGGGGTCGGTCGTCGATTACGTGACGTCCGGCGCCGTGACAGGGGCGGTGGTACATGCCGAATGTTTTACAGATACCGCAATGCCGGAGGTCTGGACCGACACGAACGGGGCGTTCAGGCTCTATCTCCCGAACGGCGTATCCACATCGGATGTGGCGGAGATCAGCGCCATTGGACTGGGATATTTCAATCCCAGCAAGGATCAGACGGAAACGGAACCCGTTTCGACCTATGTGTTCACGAACGATCTGCGGTTGGGCGCCAACCCCTTACCCATCACTTTGCGCGTAGTGCCGGCGATACCCGGCGCCATCCACGAGGTCTCCGGCCATGTCTACGCTCCCGGATCCACTCCGGTACCGGGAGTGCTGGTCAATATCGAGTGGGACGATGACGGTTGGGTGACGGCCATCACGGACACCAACGGGCTCTATCGCCTTTGCGTGCCGGACATTAGTTCGAGTGAGGCGAATCTCTACACCGACCCCGCTTCATTGGCGGGCCTTGGGTTGGTGGCAGTGGGACGGGGCCTGATGGTCACTCAGAATATGGCCAACGTCGATTTGGTCTGTCCGGCGGCGACGTTGCTGGTCTGCGGAAGGGTCTTGGCGGCCGACGACGAGGAGCCGATTGCCGGCTCGATCGTGGCCCTCGGAGGCGACATGTTCGGCGGCCAAGGGGTCTCGCTTACGGATGGGACCTATCAGGTCGGAGTGATTCCTTACGACAACTACACCGCCGATGTTGAAGGCCAACAGGAACTGGGATTCCTGGACGCCCCGGATGTGGAAGGCCTGTCCATCACGGACAATTCCTGGACCAACCTGGACTTCCGGTTCGAGCGCGGCTATCCCATCACCGGTGTGGTGTACGATTCGCAAACCAATGCCTTGTCCGGAGGAGTCGTTGGCGCGTACCGCTACCCAGTCTACAGACGCGGGTGGCAGTATCGCACGGATAACTTGAACCGTCATGGAGCGTACTGCCTGCTTGCCCCGACCGGCGCGCTGGCGCTGGTTGCCAACGAGTTCCCGGGCTTCGTCGGTCAGACATACGCCAACCATTTTGAATGGGAGCAGGACGAAAATGGCATGCTGGCGGATCCGGTCGTGAACACCCCTGCCGGCACGAATGGAATCGACTTTTACCTGTCGCGCGCCGCTCAGATCCGGGGAGTAGTGAGAGGGGATAGCGCCCCTTTGCCGGGTATGTGGGTGTCGGTGAGCGAGCGGTTCGGAGATGACTGGGACCGGCGCGCCGGGGGTGAGACCGACGAGAACGGGTGTTATTCGCTCGATGTCCCCCCGGGAAGCAATTACATCGTAGAGGTCCAAAGTCCCGAGGGGGAAGGCCTGTTCTGGGTCTCGCAGTACTATGGGGGCACGTCTGACGGGTCTTCCGCTGCTTTGGTCGCCGCCGCCGTGGATGCGCCGGCGACGGGGATCGATTTTGATCTGGAGGAGGGAGGCATCATCAGCGGTCGCGTGTTCGAGGAGGATGGCGTAGCGCCGGTTGAGGATTGCCCCGTGAAGGCCGAGACGCTTGACGAGAGTTACGATACTGACAGTAACACCGACGAGAACGGCTACTTCACGATTGTCGTGCCGCCCGGCACATACCGGGTGGAGGCGCGGCCCGATTGGGATGACCTGCCCTTCGTGCGCCAGTACTTCAGCAACACGACTTCAGAGGCCGAGGCCATGGAACTGGACATGGTCAGTGGCGGCATTCGCTCCAACGTCGATTTCCGGCTCAGCCAGGCTTGCATGATCGCCGGGTACGTCTACCACGAAGACGGCACAACCCCGCTTGAGGACTGCCACGTGTTCGCCTCTGACTATGACTCGAACGACTGGATGGCGGGGAACAATACGGATGATGAGGGCCGTTACACCTTGTGGCTGCCTCCAGGCACCTACCGGGTGCGGGCGGTTCCGGCCGAGGAAGGGCTCCGGTTCGAGAGTAAATTCTACGATGACACCTATCGGTACGATGAGGCCGAACCGGTGACCATCGGTGAAGGCAGCGACCGCGACGGCGTGAACTTCACGCTGGCGCCGGCCGGGACCATTTCGGGCCATATCCGTGTGGGAACGACCCCGCTGGAGGATTGCCACATCGGCGCTGAGGACTACACCACGGGAGAGTGGATGGCCTGGGACAACACCGAGTCCGACGGCAGTTATCAGCTCGTGTTGCCGGCGGGGACCTATCGGGTGGTGGCGCGCCCCTCCAACGACGATCTGCCCTACATGGACGCGTACTATGACGACGTTTTCGCGTGGGAGGACGCTGAGCCCGTTGTCGTGAAAGGCACGGATGACACGCCCGGTATCGACTTCCAGCTCCAGCCAGGCGGGACGCTCTCGGGCCATGTGTACCAGGAGGATGGGGTCACGCCCTTGGCCAACTGCCGGGTTTGTGCCGACGATCCCGACACTGGCCAATGGCGGGCTGAGGATCAGACGGAAGACGACGGCGCCTATTCCCTCCGGCTCCCCGCCGGCTCGTATGTCGTGAGGGCCAAGCCCACCCAGGACAATTTGCCGTTTGCCGATCAACATTACAGCAATGCGGCCAACCGGGCGGATGCCACCCTCGTAACCGTGGTCGTGTCCAACAATACCCCGAACATCGATTTCACGCTGAGTTCCGGTTGCACCATCTCCGGGTACGTCTACGGCGAAGACGGCTCGAATGTGCTGGTGAATTGTCACGTCTCTGCCAGCGACTACGACTCGAACAACTGGATGGCGGGAGATAACACGGACGACGAGGGCCATTACAGGCTGCGGTTGCCGGTGGGCACCTACCGGGTGAGGGCATTTCCGGCGCAGAACGGGCTCTTGTACGAGAGCCGATTCTACAGCAACACCTATTACTACGGAGGCGCTGTGCCGGTGGCCGTCGACGAGTCGAACAACGCCGAGGGCATCGATTTCGTGTTGGGACGTGCCGGGACCGTTTCCGGGCATATCTACACGGGGGCGGGAAACACTGCCCTGGAAAACTGCCATATCGGCGCCGAGGAATCCATGTCGGGAGAGTGGATGGGATGGGACAACAGCGCGCCCGATGGAAGCTACACCCTCGTCCTGCCGGCGGGCACCTACCGCGTCGTTGCCCGTCCCTCGAACAGCGGCCTTCCCTATGTGGACCTTTTTCACGAGAACACTCCTTTCCGGTATGCGGCAGAACCGGTTGAAGTACGTGTTGCGGTGGATGAGCCCGGGATTGATTTTCATCTTATGGCCGGAGGTGTGATTTCCGGGCATGTCTACAGGGAAGATGGTGCCGGCAGCCTTGCCGGGTGCCATGTCTATGCCGAGGACAATGCCAGCGGGTCCTGGATGGCGGGGTGCAACACGGATGCGTCAGGGTACTACTCGTTCATGGTGCCGACCGGCATAATATATCGGGTGAGGGCGGCTCCGAACATCCACAACCTGCCGTACACCGATGAATGGTTCAACGATGTCGTCAACGGCATGCCTTGGGGAGTGCCAGTAATGTCGGCGAGCGGCGTCAGCGGCATCGACTTCACCCTGATGGTCAAGGATCTCGCGTACGGCGACTGGCGGTCGCACTACTTCACCACCGCCGAGTTGGCCGATTGGGATATCGGCGGCGATGACGCCGATCCCGACCATGACGGCGCGGACAATCTTGAGGAATACGCAGCCGATACCGATCCGCGGGGAAGCAATTCGGTCCTGAGGGTGACTAATCATGGCCCCGACGGCGGCGGCTTGAAGATCAACTGGCAGGGCGGCCGCTGGGCGCGCCAGTACCTCCAACGCAGCGATACCCTCCATGCCGCCGACGGAGACTGGACCACTCTCCTCAATAGCGAGAGTCTCCCGACCGTGGTCAGTAACTTCTTCTCGGACTACGATGGGGCCCCAGGGCCATGCTTCTACCGGATCAAGGTGGAGCGGGATCCCGCGCCACGCTGAAACAAGCGTTACACGCCTTCCTCAGCGCCGGCCGCATCTGGATCAACGGCAGCATGTTTTTTCTGCCGGAAGACCTGCCGCAGTTCGGCACACAGGTCTACCGGCGTCCGCCCCCGGCCGCCGGGCGGTAGGATCCTACTGCGAGGACTGAGGCGGAATGGCGGACGTTACCGGCTGGGCATATCGTGAAGCAGTTCCGGGATGCCACGAGCGGGAATGACCGTAATGCGATCATCCAAGGGATAGCGCTCCTGCCCGGGATAGACAACCCAGAGGTGATCCAATCCCAGGTCCTCCATTGCCACGCGCATGGAACGGGTTGAACTTGGAGCATCGGCATATTTGCATTCGAACCCATACCGTTTACCGCGCAGTGTCACGAGCAAATCCAGTTCCGCGCCGCCATGGGTACCCCAGAAAGTGGCCGAGTGCGAATCAAGTCCGGCCAGGATTTGTTCGATGACAAAGCCCTCCCAGGAGGCGCCCAATTTGGGGTGCCCCAGCAACTGATCCCGGGTTTCCAATCCCAACAGGGAGTGGAAGATTCCCGAATCCCTCACGTAGATCTTTGGGGATTTCAGTTGGCGCTTCTTGAGATTCTGGAACCATGGCGGCAACACACGGATCATGAACGCCCCGGCCAGAATGTCGAGATAGCGGCGGGCGGTCGGTTCACTCGCGCCGAGCGCCCGGGCGAATTCCGCCCCGTTCCACACCTGGCCGTGATAGTGGGCGATCATGGTCCAGAATCGGCGCAAGGTTTCGGCGGGCACGGTGATTCCAAACTGGGGAATATCGCGTTCCAGGAATGTGCGGATGAAGCTGGACCGCCAGATGATCGAGGCGGCATCGTCAGTCGCAAGAAAGGAGCGCGGGAAGCCGCCGCGCAACCAGAGATCAGGCAGGGAATCCGGTCCCGTTTCACGCAGGTCGAAACCCGCCAGATCGACCAAACCGACACGGCCTGCCAATGATTCGGACACACCCCGGATCAGGTCAGGAGAAGCGCTCCCCAGGAGAAGGAAGCGGGATGGGTTAGCCGGTCGATCCAATAGCACACGCAGGGTTTCGAACAGTGTCGGGCTGCGTTGGATTTCGTCGATGACAATCAATCCTTCAAGGGGTGCCAGAGTCTGTTCCGGTACGCTCAGTTTCTGCCGGTCGGTAGCCTTCTCGAGGTCAAAATAAGACGTCACTCTTTCGTCGGCTGCAAGTTGTCTGGCCAGCGTTGTCTTGCCGCTCTGCCGCGGTCCTGTAATCGCAACAGCGGGATGAGCCGAAAAAGCCGCTTTCACGGCAGCCAATGCCCATGGACGGGATATCATGCTTGAAAAGGTAACATTAAAGATTGGATTTTCAATGATTAATTGCCGGGCTGGCGCTGGTGGGCGTGCTTGGCCAGCCCGGCCCGACTACTGCGCTTCGACCTGATAGAACCGGGTCGAGACGCCATCCACGGCATCGGTGTAGACGTTCGATCATTTCTTTGCCATTGACGCGTGTGCTATTAAATAGCACATTATCGACATGCAAATCGATCAGGCTGGACTCAGGCGACTTTGTGCGGAACGGCGTATGCCGCTCAGTACCGCCCTGCGCGCGGCGGAGGTGAGCCGCACCGCCTATTATTCGCTGGCCCGCAAGGATTCCATCCTGCCCAAGTCGGTCGGGCGGCTGGCCCGCGTGCTCGGTGTGAGCCCGGCGGCCTTTCTGACTGACGAAGCGACTGCCGTTGCACGGCTCCGTGAGTTGCAGACGCAGGCCGAAGCCCTGCACCGCCGCCACCCCGGCGCCGATCGGGATGTCATGTTCCGTACGCTCCAGAATCTGGATCTGCCGCCCCTGCAGCGGCTGAGGAGGGCACTCGTCCGTGCGCCACGCACTCGCCTTCACCAAGGATCGCATGGCGTTGCCGGCGCTTCGGGCCGCCGCCCGCGCGCTCTCCCGCGTACGGGCGTAGTGCCTACCAGCGACGCGGCGGCGGGCGAGTTGGGGGCGCGTTGATTCTTTCGCGTTGGATGCGCTCGCCACAGGTCAGGCAAACGCAGGTGCGGGTGTCTGGTTTCATCGAGAGGTAACGGGTCACCACTGTTCCGCAGTGTTCGCACGGGAGCGGCGTTCCCCACCGGAGGACGGTCTCCTCGGGAACTGGCGCAGGAACCATCGCGGGAGGCGACTCTCGAACGACGGGAGGCAGACTGTCGTCCGGGTCAGGCGCCCACGCCACCAGCGGCACGGCTGCCTTCCGTTCGGAGGAAGTCCGCACGTTCTCCCCGCGTCTGGCTTCCTGCTCCGCCGTGCGACGCCGTTTCCGCTCCTGCTGTGCTTCCTGCGTCTGCCGCTCTTTGGCGAGCAACTCCTCCAGACGCTCGTACTCGCCGGGGTGCACGAATTCCCCCTTGGGCGTCATGCGCACCTCGGCCAGAGGCGTGATGCATTCGGCACAGCACTCGTAGCGTTGAGGCGGGTGCATAAGCACAAGACCGCGTAACGTGGTCAGTCGCCCCGCGCCGGTTCCGTCGAGATAGTGAAGACAATCGCGGGAGGATCCGTACAGACGGGCGTAGGGCGAGCGTGTCATGAAGTCGCGTTCCGTCGGGGTGAGATCGAACTGGTCTTTCGCATCGTCGGCGTGGGTGAGCTTGGAAGATGTGAAGAGCCAGTGCGCGCGGGCGCCGCTGTCTTTCAGGATCTGGCGCAGTTCCTCACGTTTCCTGAGCCCTTGGTTGAGAATCCAGTACGCATGGCTTCCGCCCTGGGCCAGTTCCACCCAGCAATCGACCGGCCGCGGCAAGTCCGGGTGGACCCGTTTCTCGACGGTCACATTGCCACGTGCGCCGTCGCCGAGTCGTTGCTGGAGCCAGGCATACAAAACACGGCGCGCTTGCAGCACATCGGGGGACTCGTCCTGCAAGGCGCACGTCCCTAACTCGCGGTGAGCAAAGTGTCGGACTTTCATTTCCCCGGCCTTGACGAGTACCGGCTGACGGCATTCGGGACACAGCAAGGCCCCGTCGCGACCCAAAGCCCGCAGATTAGCCAGGGCCTCCGCGTCACCCCACCGATCGTCGAGGATGACGATGTCGTGCTCCTGTGCGCTGTCCAAGCACTTGAACATGAAACCATGTTATGTGAGCGGCTGGCCGGATCAAGTTCCGAGTTGTGGATGGAGACGGGGAGAAGGTGGGAGGTCATGAATGTCCAGTGGTGTTGCATTGTTGGGAGGGATAGCGCTTGCGGCGCCACAAGCGCCGTGTCGCCGTCCGCGGCGCGCAGCATGCGCGCCCTCCCATGGGGTGGCTGGCAATAGGCGAATTTGTCTCCGTGGACCTCGCGGAAATGATACCATCGACGTCGACGAGCTGTGACAGCAGTTGGTGACGTGTATGACACCCCACTGGGAGCATTTCGAACATCAGGCCGATATCGGGGTGCGCGGATTTGGTCGTACGCCGGCCGAGGCGTTTGAGCAGACGGCCCTGGCGCTGACCGCCACGGTAACCGACCTTGTCGGCGTGCGTCCGGCCCACCGGGTGTCCATCATCTGCGAGGCGTCGAACCTGGAGTTGCTGCTGGTGGACTGGCTCAGCCGGCTGGTGTGTGAGATGTCCGCCCGGCGAATGCTCTTCAGCCGGTTCGAGGTGCAGATCCACGGCGCCACCCTGACCGCCTCGGCGTGGGGCGAGCGCGTGGACCCCGCGCGTCATCAACCGGCCGTGGAGGTCAAGGGCGTGAGCTATCACGAGTTGCGCGTGGCCTCCGAGCCACACGGCCTGTGGATCGCCCAGTGCGTGGTGGACGTTTGAGGGAAGGGATCAAGGTTCCCGGTTCGTGGTTCTTCGTTCAGGGTTGATGGGGATTGGGATCATGGATATTGCGTCACTCAATCGAACGGGCGAATGGGCCTGGGAAATCCCGCGTTCCGGCCGGATGCGGGTGCCGGGCGTGCTCTATGGCTCCGAGACGCTCGTGCGGGATATGGACGAGAAGGTGCGCGAGCAGGTGTCCCATGTGGCGTCGCTGCCCGGCATCGTCCAGGCGGCCTATGCGATGCCCGATGCTCACTGGGGCTACGGGTTCCCGATTGGCGGCGTGGCCGCTTTCGATCCCGATGAGGGGGGCGTGATCTCGGCGGGCGGGGTGGGCTTCGATATCTCGTGCGGCGTCCGCACTTTGTTGACCCCCTTGATGGCGTCCGATATCGAGCCCCTGCGGGCGAAACTGGCGGAGGCGTTGTTTCGCCACGTTCCCGCCGGCGTCGGCAGCACCAGCCGACTGCATCTGGACGACCGCGAACTGACGGCCATGCTGACCGGCGGCGCCCGCTGGGCTGTCGGGGCGGGTTATGGAACGCCGGACGATCTTGGCCGGATCGAACACAACGGATGCTATGACGGGGCAGTCCCCGCGGAGGTCTCCGGCGAGGCCCGGCGGAGGCAGGCGGACGAGATGGGCACGCTGGGGTCGGGCAATCACTATCTTGAATTGCAGACGGTGACCGAGGTGTACGATGCGGCGGCGGCCGCCGCCTTTGGACTGAAACCCGGCGGCATCGTCATCAGCATCCACTGCGGGTCGCGCGGACTCGGGCACCAGGTGGCCACGGAATTCGCCCGGCGTATGGTGAACGCGGCGGCCGGATACGGCATTCACCTGGTCGATCGCGAACTGGCGTCCGTGCCGATCCGGTCGCCGGACGGGCGCGCCTATTTCGGGGCCATGCTGGCCGCGGCCAACTGTGCGCTGGCGAACCGCCAGATTCTGACTCACTTCGTTCGCGAAGTGTTCGAACGCCTGACGGGCGACGGGCGCCTGCCCCTGTTGTACGACGTGTCGCACAATGTCTGCAGCCTTGAGGAGCACGAGGTGGCGGGGCGGCGGCGGGAGGTGTATGTGCACCGCAAGGGCGCCACGCGCGCGTTCGGGCCGGGCCTTGCCGATGTGCCGGCCGATCTCAAGACGATCGGGCAACCGGTGCTGGTCGGCGGGTCGATGGGGACGTGCTCCTACATCCTGGCGGGCACGGCGGCGAGCGAAACGCTGGCCTTCAGTTCGGCCTGCCACGGGGCGGGCCGGAGTCTCAGCCGCAGCGCGGCGATGAAGCAGAACCGCGGCGCGGATGTGGTGGAACGGCTGCGGCGGCGGAACATCACCATCAAGACTCAGTCCCTGCGCGGCGTGGCCGAAGAGGCGCCGTCGGCCTACAAGGACGTCGGCGAGGTGGTCGACGTCACGCACGCCGCCGGACTGTCGCGCAAGGTGGCCCGCCTCGATCCGATGATCTGCGTGAAGGGGTGAGACCCGGGCTGACCGCGCGGCAGCCGGTGAAACCCGACGACGCCAGGTGGTCAAGCTACGACTGTGCGGCGCATCTCCGAAGCACTGTAGCCACGGCGCTGTGCGCCGTGCAGGCCGCCGCCGCGTCGCACAGCGACGCGGCTACAAGTGATGCGGGACTCGCCGCCACGCCCCAGGCCCGTTGGCTTTCCCAGATTGCCGTTGAGA
This sequence comes from uncultured Verrucomicrobiota bacterium, assembly GCA_964611575.1. Taxonomy (GTDB): domain Bacteria; phylum Verrucomicrobiota; class Kiritimatiellia; order CAIKKV01; family CAITUY01; genus CAITUY01. Next base: position 15,337 of record CAZTAJ010000017.1, on the reverse strand, counting down.
AGAGGCCGCCAGTCCCTATAATGCGAGGGATTTGTGGTTCATAGTTCGTCTCAAACGGAGATATCAACGTTATGCATAACCTCACTCTCAACGGCGTATGGCGCGTGACCCAGGCGGGCCTGTCCGGCACGATCCCGGCGCAGGTGCCCGGCTGCATTCACACCGATCTGCTCGCGGCCGGCAAGATCCCCGATCCTTTCTACCGTGACAACGAGACAGCCGTGCAATGGGTCGGGGAGACGGGGTGGGTCTATACCCGCGAGTTTCAGGTGCCGGCGGCGACGTTGCGGTGCGACCGCGTGCTGTTGCGTTGCGAAGGTTTGGATACCCTCGCCACGGTGCGGGTGAACGGCCGCAAGGTGGGCCGGGCCGACAACATGTACCGGACGTGGGAGTTCGACGTGAAGCGCGCGCTCAAGGCCGGCCGCAACCGCATCGAAGTGACCTTCGATTCGGTCATTCCCGAGATTGCCCGGCGGCAGAAGACCCACAACGTACCGTCCTGGGGCGGCCCGAAAGAGGTTAAGGGGCGGGCGTGGGTCCGCAAGGAGCCGTGCAACTTCGGCTGGGACTGGGGCCCCATCCTGGTGACCTGCGGCATTTGGCGGACGATGAGCCTCGTGGCGTTCAATGCGGCCCGACTGACCGGCGTGCAGATCCGGCAGACGCATGAGGACGACCGGGTGCTGCTGCACGTCCGGCCCGAAATCGACCGCAGGGGCGCGTCGGTTGTGAAGGCGACGGTGCGCGTGCGGCTTGAGGGCGCCCTTGTTGCCGAGGTCACCCGGGACTGCCGGCCGGCGGGGACCGCGCCGTTCGAACTCCGCGTGGAGAACCCCAAACTCTGGTGGCCGAACGGCCTGGGCGAACAGCCCTTGTATACCGTGGACGTTGAACTGCTCGACGAGCGGGGCGCCGTGCTCGACACCCTCTCCCGCCGCGTGGGACTGCGCACGTTGCGGCTCGACCGCCACCCCGATGCCTGGGGCGAATCCTTCCAGTTTGTCGTCAACGGCGTGCCGTTCTTCGCCAAGGGCGGCAACTGGATCCCGGCCGATGCGTTTGCCTCCCGCATCTCGTGGGACGACTACGCCCGTCTGCTCAATGACGTGGCCGATGCCAACATGAACATGCTGCGGGTATGGGGCGGCGGCATTTACGAGAGCGACGTCTTCTATGACCTGTGCGACGAGCTCGGGATCTGCGTGTGGCAGGACTTCATGTTTGCCTGTTCGACCTATCCCGCTTTCGACAAGGCGTTCATGGCTAACGTCAAGGCGGAGGCCGAGGACAATGTCCGGCGTATCCGGCATCATGCCTGCGTGGCCCTGTGGTGCGGCAACAACGAACTCGAACAGGGGCTCGTGGGCGATACGTGGAACGAGGGGCGGATGAGCTGGGCGGACTACGGCAAGTTGTTCGACCGGTTGCTGCCCGGGGTGATCGCGGCGCTCGATCCGGACCGCGACTACTGGCCCTGCAGTCCGCACTCGCCGCACGGCGACCGCAAGGATCATTCGAACCCGAAGTGGGGCGACGCGCATCTGTGGGACGTGTGGCATGGCCGCAAGCCCTTCGAGTGGTACCGTACATGCGAGCACCGTTTCAACAGCGAGTTCGGGTTCCAGTCATTCCCGGAGCCGAAGACGGTTGAGGGCTACACGGCCCCGCAGGATCGCAACGTCACAACCCACGTGATGGAGCATCACCAGCGTAGCGGCATCGGCAACACAGTCATCATGCAATACATGCTCGACTGGTTCCGCCTGCCGGGCGCCTTCGACCACACGCTATGGCTCAGCCAGATCCTGCAGGGCATGGCGATGAAGTATGCCGTCGAGCACTGGCGGCGGGCCATGCCGCGGGGGATGGGCACGCTCTACTGGCAGATCAACGACTGCTGGCCCGTGGCGAGCTGGGCCTCGATCGACTACCATGGCCGCTGGAAGGCCCTGCACTACATGGCGCGGAAGTTCTATGCGCCGGTGTCGATTTCGGCGCTCGAGGATGCCCAGGCCGGCACGGTGCAACTGCACGTGACGAACGACCTGCGCGAACCCGCGCGGGGCAAGGTGACGTGGGTGGCGACCGATGTCATGGGCAAGACGCTGGCCAAAGGGGCCAAGGCGATCGAGGCCGGGGCCCTGGGTAACACGCTGGCGGAGACGGTCGACCTCGGCCGGGTGCTGGCGAAGCATGGGCCGCGGGACATCATCGTGTGGGTGGACTTGTGGATGGGCGGCGTGCGGCGCAGCTCCAACCTGGCGTTGTTCGCGCGGCCCAAGCACCTCGAACTCGCCAACCCGAAGATCGGCCTGACGGTGAAGGATCTCAAGGATGGGTCGTTCGTGGTGACGCTTGCGGCGCACACGCCCGCCTTGTGGGCGTGGCTCGAACTGGATGGGGCCGACGCGCGATTCTCGGACAACTTCCTGCACCTGTTGCCGGGGCGGCCCGAGTCGGTGATCGTGACCCCCGCCAGGCCGATGCCCCTTGCGCGTCTGAAGAAGGCGCTAAAGGTGCAGAGCCTGTTCGACACGTATGCGTGAGGTCGTTCCCAAGGGCGGGACTCATGGACGAGATCAATAGCTGTTACGACCGGTGGGAGGTGGAGCGGGCCTGGGCGTGGTCCCGCCCGCGGCCCTGGCTTTGCGGGTTCAACTACGTGCCGGGCACGGCCGTTAATCCCATCGAGCTGTGGGCGGCCGAGACGTTCGACCCCGTGACGATCGATCGCGAACTCGGATGGGCCAAGGCACTGGGGTTCAACACGCTGCGCGTCAACCTGCACTACTTTGCGTGGGAGGCAGACCCGAACGGGTTGGGCAGGCGGATTGAACAGTTCCTGGGCATCGCGGCCCGCCATGGCCTGTCCGTGATGCCGTGCCTCTTTGACGATTGCTCGCACAACGGCAAACAACCGCATCACGGGAAGCAGGATGAACCCGTGCCGGGCGTGCATAACAGCGGCTGGACCCCGAGCCCGGGGCATGCGCTGGTCGTGGACGAGGTGCGTTGGCCGCTGCTGGCGGCCTATGTGACCGAGGTCATCGAAGCCTTCCGGGACGACCCGCGCATCCTGTTGTGGGATCTCTACAACGAACCGGGCAACGGGGGCATGGGCGAAAAGAGCCTGCCGCTGCTGCGCGAGACCTTCAACTGGGCGCGCGAGGCGAATCCGGCGCAGCCGATCACGTGCGGCGTCTGGACCGGAGAGATGGCCGCGGCCGGCCCGGACACGCTCAACGGGTTCATGCTGGCGCAGTCGGATGTCGTCACCTTTCATAACTACGGCGAGCGTGACTCGCTGGAGGCCCAGGCAAGGCAACTCAAGACGCTGGGTCGCCCCGTGATCTGCACTGAATGGATGCGCCGGCCGGTCAGCCGTTTCGAGACACACCTCGACGTGTTCCGTGACGAGGGGCTCGGTTGCTTCTTCTGGGGCCTGGTCAACGGCAGGTCGCAGACTCAATATCCATGGGGCTCCCCCGCGGGCGCGCCGGAACCCGACCCGTGGTTTCACGATTTGCTGCGCCGCGACGGGACGCCGTACCTGGCGGGCGAAACCGCCTTCGTGCGCGAGTTCATTGCCGGCGTCCGCCGGGACGAGGCGGCGGCGAAGGCCAAACGCGCGGCCAAAGAGACGGCTCAAAGCTCAATAAGGGCGCACCATTCCTGATCTTGGCAAGGGGCGATTATATGCACACACCCAAACCCATCGTGTTGGCGGCGGCGGCGCATCCGGACGATATCGAGTTCATGATGGCCGGCACGCTGCTGCTACTGAAACAGGCGGGGGCCGAGATCCACATGTGGAACCTGGCGAACGGCCACTGCGGCACGGCCCGCCATACCCGCGAGGAAATCATTTGCGTCCGGGCGGCCGAGGCCCAGGCGTCCGCCCGGCTGGCCGGCGCCGTGTCTCATCCGCCGCTGTTCGACGACCTGGGCATTTTCTACGATTCGGCCTCGCTGGCGAAAGTGTCGGCCGTGGTGCGGGCCATCCGTCCCGCGATCATTCTCACCCAGTCGCCGCGGGACTATATGGAAGACCACCAGAATGTCTGCCGGCTGATGGTCACGTCGGCTTTCTCCCGCGGGATGTGCAACTGTGTCACCGATCCGCCGTGCAAGGCCTACGAGGCGCCGGTGGCGGTTTATCACGCGTTGCCGCACGGGCTTCGGGATGACCTGGGGAAACCGGTTCACGCCGATGCGTACATCAATGTGGAGAGCGTTCTGCCGCAGAAGCGCGCGATGCTGGCCTGTCACAAAAGCCAGAAGGAATGGCTGGATGTGAGCCAGGGCATGGGGGCTTATGTGACGGAGATGGACCGGATGAGCGCCGAAATGGGCAGGATGTCCGGCTGCTTCGCGCATGCGGAAGGCTGGCGTCTTCACAACCCGCTGGGACTGGGTTCCGACGGGTTCAACCCGCTGAAAGAACAACTGAAAGGGGACTACCATGACACGACCATTGAGTAAACTGGCTCCCGGCTGGTGGGACTACACGACGCTGGATAAGGAAGTATTGGAGGATGCCGCTCGGCTCAAACCGAGGGATCTGGTGCAATTGTCACGGCCCGGGTTTGCGGTGAGGATCTACGATACCGTCGAGGAGTTCTACACGGCGGAAGCCCTCGAGTACATCGAGGCCTGGAAACAGGCGACGCCGGACACGCCCGCCGGCATTTGCGGCCCGATCGGGCCGACCGAACAACTGCCGCTGGTCGCCCGGATCGTGAACGCAATCGGGCTGAACCTGCGTCATGCCCATTTCTGGGGCATGGATGAATGGGTGATCGGCGGCAAGTCGGTGGATGAATCGCACCCGCTCTCTTTTGCGCGATGCGACAAGGTCATGTGTTTTGACCGGATCGAGAAGCGACTGCGCATGCCGCCGGACAACATGCATTTTCCGGCCGCCGGGTCCGATGCCTATTCCCGCAGTTACGACGCCATTCGCTGTGTGCTCATGCAGGGTGGGCAGGGGGAGATCAAGCACTGGGCGTTCAACGATCCCTTGCCGCGCGAAGGCAAGTACCGGCATCAGCCGCCCACGCCGGCCGAGTATCGCCGCCTGAAGACCCGCCGGGTCAAGCTGCATCCCGTGACGATCACGCAAAACGCGCGCACGTCCGGGGGTGGCAATGTCACCCTGGTGCCGACGGAAGCCATGACGGTCGGCCCGCACGAGACCTGGAAGGCCGAAAAGGTCTCGATCTGGCATCCCGGCCACCACGACAACCCGTTCGGGATGCGCCTGACCGCCCTGATGATCTCCAAAAAGATCCCCGACGCCGCCGTTCCCATGTCGCTGCTCGCCGACCATCCCGACGTCCGCTTCAACTACCTGCGTTCGGGCATCGGCTCCGTCGCGGTCGAAATGCACTGACGGCGCGTCTGCCCGCAGTTCGTGCCGAGCACTATGAGCGGATTTGGGACGCGTCTTGACATTCTTTCGATGTAGCTGTAAGAATTACATCATGATCAGGACACAAATACAATTGCCCGACGCGTTATATCGCGAGGTCAAGCGTGTTGCGGCCGAACGTGAAATGTCGCTGGCCGAACTGGTGCGGCGGGGGCTGGAGAGCCTTCTGAGTCGTTTTCCCGAACACCCCGCGGCGCGGGCCACATGGGAGTTTCCGAAGCCGCGGCCGTTGGGAGGCGACGCTTTCTTCGACAACCCGGACTGGCGGTACGAACTCAACGAGGGGCGCGGAGCTGTGCGCGAGAAACGCGCGAATTACCGTGTCGGACGAAAGGGCCGATCGGCATGATGTCGTGCGACACCAATGTGCTGTTCGCCGTGCTCGACAGCGGTTCCGTCCATCATGCGGCCGCTGTCGCCTTTCTGCATGGCCAGGGGGATTCCGAGGAATTCGGCCTTTGCGAGTTGGTGCTGGTCGAACTTTACGGACTCCTGCGCAATCCCACGGTTTCGAGACGACCGCAAAGCAGCGCGGAAGCGGCACGGGTTATTCAGCAGTTCCGGTCCCATCCGCGGTGGCTGGTTCTGGACTCCCCTGGCCCCCAGTCGGATGTCATGAAACGGCTGTGGGAACTCGCCGCCCGGGCTGACTTCCCGTACAGGCGGGTCTACGATGCGCGCCTGGCACTGACGTTGCGGCATCACGGTGTCACCGAGTTCGCGACCGGCAACGTGAAGGACTTTCAAGGGTTTGGCTTCAAGCGAGTCTGGAATCCCCTGGCGGAGTAGATCTCTTTCGATAACGGAACGCTGCCGGGGCGGAGCCCGTTGTTTACGGCGCCGGTTTTCCAACGGGGACGGGCAGGACCACCGACACCGCGAGCCGGTTGGTGTTGAGCACCGAGGCGGCGGCCTGGCGGACGGCGTCGGGCGTGACGGCCTCGATCCTTGCGCGCATCGTGAGTTCGCGTCCGAACCCCAGTCCGTACAGCTCGTCGAGCGCGCAGCCCATGGCCAGGCTGCCGTTGTCCTGGAGCCGCATCTCGTGTTCGGCAATGAGCTGGTTCCGGGCGCGGGCGAATTCCTCCGCGTCGAGGCCCTCGCGGCCGACGCGGTCGATCTCGCGCCGCAACAACATTTCCACCTCGGACAGCGCATCCGGCCGTGTGCCGGCATACAGCATGAACAGCCCCGGGTCCACGCCCATGCGTTGGGAGGCGCCCGCGAAATAGGCCAGGCCGCGTTCCTCGCGGATCGTCGTGAATACCTTGGACGACATGCCGCTCATGGCGGCGTCGAGCACTTCCAGCGCATCGCGGCGGGGATCGTTCATGGTGATCCCGGGGAAGCCGAGAATCACGATGCACTGTTCCTTCGGCTCGCGCTTCTCGATGCGGGCGGGCAGCGTCGGCTGCGCGGCGGCGTTTGCGCGGGCGGGCGGTTCATCGGGGCGGACGCGCCGCACGATCCCGTCCGCGAGTTGGCGGGCCCGGTCGGGCGTGAGGTCGCCGAACAATGCCAGCACCAGGTTGCCGCTGACCACGTACTGGCGGAAGTGACGTTCCAGGCCGGCCCGGTCGATGCGCTCCACGGCCTCGCGGCGGCCGAGCGGGTTCCAGCGGTACGGGTGCCCCGGGAACAGCGCCTGCTCCAGGCCCTGCTGGGCCACGGCAAAGGGCTGTTCATACTGGGCGTCGAGGTTGGCAAGCTGGACCGTGCGCGCCTTCTCCAACTCATCCGCGGGGAACGAAGCCCGCGAGAGGCAGTCGGCCATGATGTCGACCAGCGCATCGGCATCGCCGCTCAGGCAGCGGCCCTGCAGGCCGAAACTGTTGTGGCCGGAGAAGGGCGACAGGTCGGCGCCCAGCGACTCGACGGCGCGCGCGATGGACTCGGCCGTGCGGTTGGGGGTGCCGCGCACGAGCAGATCGGACATGAGCTGCGTGGCGCCGGCCGTCGCCTCGGTTTCACTCAGGACGCCGCCGCGGAAGACCGCGCACACGTAAACGAAGGGAAGCCGGTGATCCTCGCGAAACACCAGCGGGACGGCCCGGGCCGTTGTCAGGCGTGTCACGTCAGAGGGTTTGACCAGGGCCGCCGGCTGGGCGGTGGCCGCCGCATTGGTGGGCCCGACCGAGACGAGGGTGGCGTTCTCGGGCCGCAGGTAGCGCCGCGCGATGTCCTGGAGGTCAGCCGGAGTCACCCGCTGCAGCAACTCCAGATAGACTTCCGCGTAGCGCGGATTGTTCGCGCCCAGTTCGCCTGAGAGATAGCTGGCGGCCTGACCGTGCATGGTCTGCAACGTGGACAGTTCCGAGACCAGCATCATGCGGCGCGCCTTGTCGATCTCGGCCGTTGTGAAGGGCTTCTCCGACCAGGAAGCCACCTCGGCCCGGATGGCGGTCACCGCCGCGGCTTCCTTGTCGGGATCGCAGGCGGCCCCGATGGCGAACAGCCCCGGGTACGAGGGTGTGTAGGACCAGGCGCCGATGCCATGCACGAGCTTTTTCGTTTCCTTGATGGTCTGCACGAGCCGTGAGCTCTGGCCGCCGCCGGCCACGGACGCCAGCAGGTCGAGAGCCGGCGCATCGCGATCGGACAGGGAAACGGTGTGGAAGGCGAGCGTGAGCCGTGTGAGGGCATGCGGTCCGGATTCCCGATCGATGCGCGGCGCCTGCTGCACGGGTTCGGTCGGCAGGACGTTGGGCGGATTCGGCCGGCGCAGGAAGCCGGCGAACACCTGCCGCAGCGCCGCCTGCACTTCGGCGGCCGGAATATCGCCCACGATGATCGTCACCATGTTGTCCGGCACGTACCGGCGGTGGTATGAGGCGACCAGGTCGTCGCGGGTGATGCTTTCGAAGACATCCTTGAACCCGATCACCGGGTAACGGTAGGGATGCACGACGTAGGCCGTCCGCCACAGCAGTTCGTTCAACTGCCGGTCGGGATTGTCATTGCCCATGCTGAGCTCACGGAGAATGACCTCCTTCTCCTTGCTGCATTCCGCCGCCGGGAACGTGGGGTTCATGACGGCGTCCGCCAGAATGGTCAGCGCCTCGCGCCAATGGCGGGCGGGTAGGTCGGCGTGGAAGACCGTGCGATCGAGGCTGGTGTAGGCGTTGATCTGGCCGCCGAGCGCGTGGAGCGCCTTGGCGATTTCGCCCGGCTGGCGGGTCGGGGTGCCCTTGAAGATCATATGTTCGATGTAATGCGACAACCCTGCGCCCAGGAGATCGCCTTCGTGAATGGAACCCGTGCCGACGCCGATCTGAATGGAGACCACCGGGGCGGACCGGTCTTCTTTCAGCAGGCAGACCATGCCGTTGTCGAGGGTGAAACGTTCCAGCCGGGCGTTTGACTGGCGGAGCGTATCCAACGCACCGGTGTCGGTCCGGGACGGTGTGGAGGCGGCGGGGGCGACAGAGGCGGCAAGAAGGCTGGCGGTCATAAGTAGGGATCCGATACGAGTCATGGTTTGTCCTGCGGTCGGGGAGGGTGGCATGGCGCTGCCCGTTGCGGTTGGAATGGCTCCGGGGCGGGCAGGAACGGCTTCACGAACGCCTCGCGGAAATCGTAGCCGGCGGCAAAGTCTTCCTTCCTGTCCTCATCCGTCTTGCCGAGCAGGCCGCGGTTGACGAGATTGAAGACCAGTTCGCCGAAATCGTCGGTGCGGCGGATGCCCCACGTCTTGAGGACCGTGAAGGCCATCGGCCCGAATTCCTTCAGGGCGTATTGCCGCAGTCCCTCGATCAGTTCCTGGCCGCTCACGTGCCGTCCGGGACCGTGGTCGGGTTTGTGGTAAAGCTTCACCGCGTAATTCAGGCCGACCCGGAGAAAGAGGTAGGCTTCGGCCGGATAGCGCGGATCTTCGCGCACGATCTGGGCCAGGATATCTTCGAATGCGGTGGGTTGCATGGGGGTGATTCCGCGGCACTCAGGTGATGGCGGCGCGCAGGCGGTCGGCGAGTTGCCGCATCTCGTCGGCGTTGTCATAGGCGCCGGGCTGCCACCGTCGCTGGGGCCGGTCGGCTTCAAAACGGGGGATCACATGAAAATGCACGTGCGGCACCTCCTGGCCGGCGGTGGCGCCATTGGCTTGCGAGATGCTCACGCCGGCGGCGTGCAAGACCTCGTACTGGGCGCGGGCCACGCGCTGGACCACGGCGATGGTCCGGGCCAGCGCCTCGACCGGCGCGTGGGTGATGGGATCGCAATGGATCTTCGGGATCACCAGGGTGTGGCCTTTGACCACGGGATGAATGTCCATGAACGCGAGGACATCGGCGTCCTCGTACACGCGCGCGCAGGGGATGTCGCCCTTGACGATCTTGCAGAATATGCAGTCCTGGCTCATGGGTCTCGCCTCCCGATGGGGTCACACCGGTTGCCCCTAATCTACCGGAACGGCCGTGGCCCGCAAAGCAGGATTGTGGGTGCAGGGGCGGAAAAGGCGCGGCCGGAGGCCGTCGCCCTACCCATGAGCCCGAAGGCAGGTAGGGCGCGGGCCTCCGGCCCCGCCGGGGTCGGTAATGCCCTTGAACAAGCGTGGAGCGGCCTGTAGCATGCTCACAGAGATGATTCAGGGGAGGGACGGCGTGTCGCCGTCCGCGGCGCGCCGCATGCGCGCCCTCCAAGGGGAGAACGGTCAGGCATAGGGACGGCGAAACCACAACCGGGAGCGACAAATGAGCAAAGTAATATGGGGCTGGGCGGCGGCGGCGGGCATGATCATGGCGCAAGGGGTCCTGGGGGCCCCGGCGACGCCTTTCGAGGAGGACTCGGCGACCGGCATCGGGTTGACGGCGAAGGTCGGCACACTGGGCCTGGGCGCGGATCTGACCCTCGGACTGAACGACTACCTCGGGATCCGTTTCGAGGTGAACGGGGGCAGCTACGCGGACACCTACGAAGACGATGACGGCACGATCAAGGGCGATATCGAGTGGCTGACCTACGGCGCCTTGCTGGATTTGTATCCGGCCGGTGGCGGGTTCCGGATCTCGGGCGGCGCGTTCGCGAACAAGAACAAGGTCAAGCTGACCGGCGACCTTGCCGGTACCGTGGAACTGGATGGCCGGGAGTTCTGGCTGGATGATTTGAAGGGCGAGGTGACGTTCAGCGACTTCGCGCCCTACGTGGGCATCGGTTATGGCAATGCGGTCGGCGCGGGGCAGCGCTGGCATTTCTCCTGCGATTTCGGCGTGATGTTCCAGGGCGAGCCCGAGATCACGGCGTCCGCCAGGGCCTCCGATCCCGCCATTCAGGGCGAGGTTGACCGCGCCCTGGACCGCGAGGTGGAAGACATTCAGGATGACGCCGATGCGTTCAAGTACTACCCGGTGATTTCCGCGGGCGTGTCGTTCAAGTTCTGAGGCCGACGGAGGAGGCACAGCCGGAGACCGAAGGACAGGCCGTGCGCAAGGTGAGGCGCGGCCGGAGGCCGTCGCCCTACCCGAGGACCGAAGGACAGGTAGGGCGCGGGCCTCCGGCCCCGCCGGCGACAGAATGCAGGAGTGCAGGAGTTATGCCTGCGGCGCATCCTGAGCGAAAATCATTGCCTCACGGGATTCCCTCCTGGGTTCAACCCGGAACCGTCTACTTCATCACGATCTGCGGAAAGCCAAAGGGACGGGACCAGTTCTGTCGGTCGGCTGTGACCCCGAAGATCATGGAGTCGGTGAAGGTCTATCATGACCGTCTGGTCTGGCATGCGCATCTCGTTGTGCTGATGCCTGACCATATCCATGGTCTGTTCTCTTTTCCTCCCGACCGGTCCATCGGACAGGTTCTTTCGTCATGGAAGGGCTATCTTGCCAAGGTCTGCGGGATCGAATGGCAGCGGGACTTTTTTGAGCACCGCCTACGGGATGCGGCAAGCATGGAAGAAAAGGCGTTTTACATTCGGGCCAACCCTGTGAGGGCTGGATTGGCGGACAAACCTGAAGACTGGCCGCATGTGTGGCCAGCATAAGTGCGAAGAGGCGCGGCCGGAGGCCGTCGCCCTACCCGAGGGACCGAAGGACAGGCAGGGCGCAGGCGTCCTCGCCCCGCCGGCGACAGGGATGTGGAGGCCGGAAGAGACGCGGTCAGGGACCGAAGGACAGGTAGGGCGCGGGCCTCCGGCCCCGCCGTGCGCAAGGTGAGAGACGGGTGAGGCGCGGCCGGAGGCCGTCGCCCTACCGGGGGGTGACACATTCAGCGGCAGGCGCAGCGCCTCTAGAATCGCTCCGCTGTCGATGCCACGCCTTGGCTCCCAGGCCGAGGCAGGCGAGCGCCAGCACCAGGCAGAGCACTTTACGCTCATCGAGCGTCAACTGGCTCCATGAGGCGGTCAGCGCGCGCAGTCCTTCTTTCCAGCGGCTCGACATTCTACGGTTTCCGCGGCGCACCCGTCAGGTGGCGACGATATTCACCAGTTTTCCGGGCACCACCACGACTTTGCGCACGGTTTTGCCGGCGATGAGCGCCTTGACCGATCCCTCCGCCATCACGTGCTCCTCGATCTCCTTCGGCCCCAGTGACGCAGGCACCATCATCCGGCCCTTGATCTTGCCGCTGAGCTGGATGACAATCTCGATCTCGTCACGCGTCAGCGCCTGCGGATTCACCTGCGGCCAGGGCGCCGTGAGAATGCTGGGCGCGTGGCCGAGTTCCACCCACAGTTCCTCGGCGATATGCGGGGCAAAGGGTGAAATCAGGATGACCAGCGATTCCACCGCCTCGCGGAAGACGGCCCGGCGTTGCTCGCTCGACGCCGCATCGACCTTGAGATCGTCCAGCGCGTTCATCAGCTCCATGATCTGGGCGATGGCCGTATTGAACTGGAAGGCGCCTTCCAGATCCTGGGTGATCTTGGCGATGCTCTCGTGCAGCTTGCGGTAGAGATCCCGCTCCGGCGTTTCCATGCGGGCCAGGTCGGGCTTCAGGTCTTTCGATGCCTGCAGCAGGGCGTGCGTCTCATGGACGCGGCGCCAGATACGCCGCAGGAAACGCGAGCCGCCCTCGACGCCGGCGTCGTTCCACTCGGCGTCCTTCTCGGGCGGGCCGATGAACAACGTGTAGAGCCGCACCGTGTCCGCGCCATATTCGCGGATCAGTTCGTCGGGCGAGACGACGTTGCCCTTGGATTTGGACATCTTGTAGAGCTGCCCGTCCTTCTCGCTGCGTTTGCAGATCATGCCCTGGGTGAAGAGCGCGCCGAAAGGCTCCGGGAACGAGACGCAATCGGCATCGTGCAGAACCTTCAGGATGAAACGCGAGTAGAGCAGGTGCAGCACGGCGTGCTCGATGCCGCCGATGTACTGGTCCACGGGCAGCCAGGCATCCACATCGGACTTGCGGAACGGCGCGTCGTCCAGCCGCGGGTTGACATAGCGCAGGTAGTACCAGCACGAACAGAGCCACTGGGCGAGGGTGTCGGTTTCGCGGCGGGCGGGTTTGCCGCACGTCGGGCAGGTCGTGTGCACGAAACCCTCGTGGGCGGCGAGCGGGTTGCCGCGTTCGGCCTTGAAGTCCACGTCGTCGGGCAGGCGCACGGGCAGATCCTTCTCGGGCACCGGCACAATGCCGCAGGCGGGGCAATGCACGATCGGGATGGGACATCCCCAGTAACGCTGGCGGCTGATCAGCCAGTCGCGAATGCGGTAATGCGTCGTGGCCTCCCCGAATCCGCCCTTCCGGGCATACTGGATGAGGTCGTGCATGGCCTCGCGGTTGTTCCGGCCGTCGAACGGGCCGGAGTTGACCATCGTGCCGTCCTCCTCATACGCCCCGGTCATGGCGGCGGCCTTGAGTGAGCGGTCGGCGTTCTGGATCACGACCTTGATCGGCAGGCCATAGGTCTTGGAAAACGCGAAGTCGCGCTGGTCGTGGGCCGGGACGGCCATGACGGCGCCGGTGCCGTATTCCATGAGCACGTAGTTGGTGACCCACAACGGGGCGAGCGAGCCGTCGTAAGGGTTCTTCACGTGGAAGCCCGTGAAAACGCCTTCCTTCTTCGTGGCGTCGTCGGCCCGTTCGGCGGCCGAGACCATCTTCTGTTGGGCGGCGAAAGCGCGGACCTCGGCGGCGCACGGGTGGTTGGCGATCAGCTTTTCGACGAGCGGATGTTCGGGCGCGATGGCCATGAACGTCACGCCGTAGATCGTGTCCGGCCGGGTGGTGAACACGGGGCAGGGATCGCCGGTCTCGGCGATCATGAAGGCGACCTTGGCGCCCTCCGAGCGGCCGATCCAGTTGGCCTGCATGGTGCGGACCTTTTCGGGCCACTTGTCCAGCAGGCTGAGGTCATCCAGCAGTTTCGGGGCGTATTCGGTGATCTTGAAAAACCACTGGGTCAGGTCCTTCTTGTGGACCGGCCGGCCGCAGCGGTCGCAGGTGCCGTCGGCATTGACCTCCTCGTTGGCGAGCGTGGTGCAGAAGTCGCACCAGTTCACGGGGGCGTTCTTGCGGTAGGCCAGGCCGCGTTCGAAGAGTTTGAGGAAGACCCACTGGGTCCAGCGGTAGTAGTCGGGGTGGCAGGTGGCGATTTCGCGGTCCCAGTCGTAGGCGATGCCCCAGGACTGGAGCTGGCGCTTCATCTGCTGGATGTTGCTGTAGGTCCACTCCTTGGGGTGCACGCCGCGCTGTTTGGCGGCGTTCTCGGCCGGCAGGCCGAAGGCATCCCAGCCCATGGGCGTGAGCACGCGGAAGCCGCGCGCCATCTTGTAGCGGGTGACGGCGTCGCCGATGATGTAATTGCGGCCGTGGCCCACGTGCATGGTGCCCGACGGATAGGGGAACATGGTCAGGCAGTAGTACTTCTTTTCCGGCCGCGTCGTATCGACCTTGAACACGGCCTGGTCGGTCCAATACTTCTGCCACTTGGGTTCGATGGTTTCGTAAGGATATCTTTCGTTCACTGTAATGCTCCCGATTCGACGGGCTTCCCCGGCGCAGAAACGCGGAAACTATACGCCAAGACCGCGTAGATTCAATGCGGAAGAGGGACGTGTAGCCGCGTCGCTGCGCGACGCGTTGGGTCTAAGCACGCCGCACAGCGGCGCGGCTACACAGCGCGGAGCAAACAAAAAGGCGGATGGGACTCACGTTCCATCCACCTCACACCTACCACCTCACACCTGTCTTATTTCAGCGGCGGGGGCATGGGCAGGCCTTTCAGGCAGGCCTGGGCCTTCTCGATTTCGGAGTCAGGCAGCACGTAGTCGCTCAACCGGCCTTCCATATACGCCTGGTAACCGCTGAGGTCCATGATGCCGTGGCCGGACCAGTTCAGGACGATGGTTTTGGCCTTGCCCTCTTCCTTCGCCTGTTTGGCTTCGCGGATGGCCATGGCGATGGCATGCGAGGTCTCGGGGGCCGGGATGAAGCCCTCGGCCTTGGCGAAGTCCATCGCGGCTTTGTAGCACTCGAGCTGCGGAATGGCGACGGCCTCGATCAAGCCTTCGCGCAGCGCATGGCTGACCAGCGGCGCCATGCCGTGGTAGCGGAGTCCACCGGCATGGATCGGCTGCGGCACAAAGGTGTGGCCGAGGCTGTACATGGGCAGGAGCGGGGTCATCATGGCCACGTCGCCCGAGTCATACACGAACTTGCCGCGGGTCATCTTCGGGCAGGCGGAGGGTTCGACCGCGATGCAACGCGGATTCTTCGAGCCGGCCATCTTGTCCGCCAGGAACGGGAACGCCATGCCCGCGAAGTTGGAGCCGCCGCCGGCGCAGCCGATGACCACGTCGGGATAGAGCCCGATCTTCTGGAACTGCTTCTTGGTCTCCAGGCCGATGATGGTCTGGTGCAGCAGCACGTGGTTCAAAACGCTGCCCAGCGAGTACCGGGTGTTCTTCGACGTGACGGCATCCTCGATGGCTTCGCTGATGGCGATGGCCAGGCTGCCGGGCGTGT
>CAZTAJ010000016.1:0-51559 GCA_964611575.1 uncultured Verrucomicrobiota bacterium | reverse complement strand
CCGCGGCATGATGCTCGGCATGGTGCTCGACGAGCCGGCCAAACCGCTGTGCAAGTCGCTGGCCGAAAAGGGCCTGCTGGCGATCCCCACGGCGGAGAATGTGGTGCGCTTCCTGCCGCCGCTGAACACCAAGGACGGCGAGATCGACGAAGCGCTGGATATCCTCGACGAAGCCCTGGCCGAATACCACGGCATCACCGTCGATGAGAATGCGTAAGCAGGACGCGTAACGACTGTGCGCCGCCGATGAACGCCGGAAGGCGCGTGTCGGCGGCTTTTTTGTCGGGAGCGGGAGGGAACAGATCATGGTCATCACGGAACTCAGGAAACAGAAGGTCGGCGTGTGCGTTTCGGGCGGGCTCGACAGCCGCACGATCACGAAGAAGATGGTCGAGATGGGCGTGGACGTCACGTGTTTCACGGCGGACCTCGGCCAGCCGGATGAGAAGGATATCAACGACATCCGGACCAAGATGGCTCCCTGCGGCGCCGAGACGATCATCATCGATCTCAAACAGGCCATGGCCGAAGCGTGCTTCCAAGTGCTCGAGGCCCAGGCCATGTACGACGGCGGCTACTGGAACTCCACCGGCATCGCCCGCGCAGTGACCGCCCACGGCCTGATCCCCGCCATGCAGAAGCGCGGTTGCACCGTGCTGGCCCATGGGGCCACCGGCCGCGGAAACGACCAGATGCGGTTCGAACGCTATACGAATGTGCTCGCGCCCGGAATGAAGGTCTATGCCCCCTGGCGCGACCCGGCCCTCCTCAAGGAATTCCCCGGCCGCACCCAGATGGCCGGATACCTGGCCACGTTCGGCATCCAGGCCACGGTGGGCGGCAAGAAACGCTATTCGACCGACGCCAACCTGGCCGGTTTGTCGCACGAGGCCGAGGACCTGGAAAGCCTGGAAACCCCCTGCACCATCGTCGAGCCCACCATGGGCGTATGGCCGCACCAAGCCCCAGACACGATCGAGGAAGTGACCGTCCGGATCGAAGCTGCGCGCGCCGTCGCCATCAATGACCGGCCGATGACACCCCTCCAGGCCATGCAGGAAGCCAACCGCATCGCCGGCCGGAACGGCGTGGGCATGAAGAACGCCCTCGAGAATCGCATCGTCGGCACCAAGAGCCGCGGCGTCTATGAGGCGCCCGGCATGGAGTTGCTCGGCACCGCCATCCGGCAGGTCTACCAGGCCGTGATGGATCGCCGCGCCACCCTGCTTTTCCAGCATCTGTCGAAACTGGTGGCTGACCAGATCTATGACGGCCGCTATTACGATCCCGCCACCCGCGCCGCCCGCGCCGCCATCGGCGTGCTGGCCGAACGCGCCACCGGCATCGTGAAACTGGGCCTCTACAAGGGGAACCTTTACTTCATGAGCCTGACCGACTGCGCCGCATCGCTCTACAACGAGGCCGACTCGTCCATGGAGGCCAGCAAAGGGCTCAACCCCGTCAGCTCACAGGGTTACGCCGAAATCCAGGGCGTCGAAGCCCGCGCCCTGGCCCGCGCCGGACAGATCAAGGCGTGAGGGGGCCTGGGTTCAGGGTTCGGGGTTCAGGATGGAACATGTTGCGTGTCAAAGTCTCATCCTTCCTGAACCCTGACACCCTGAACCCTGCTGCCTGAACCGCGGAAACGCTTCAATGAAACACCCCCGTCCCCACCCCACCCTCCCCGTCGTCCTGACCATTGCCGGCTCGGATAGCGGCGGCGGGGCCGGCATCCAGGCGGACCTGAAGACCTTCGCCGCGCTGGGGGTGTTCGGGACATCGGCCATCACGTGCGTCACCGCCCAGAATCCCGACGCGGTGACCGGAATTGAAGCCATCACCACCCGGCTGATCGCCCGCCAGATCGCCGCCGTCGCCTCCGGGTTTCCCGTGGCGGCCATCAAGACCGGCATGCTGTTTTCGGCCGGCATCATCCGGACCGTGACCCGTTCGCTGAAACCGCTCGCCGGCGTTCCCCTGGTCATTGACCCCGTCATGGTGGCCACCTCCGGCGCACGCCTGCTGCAAGAAGATGCCATCGACAGCCTCTGCCGCCGGCTGCTGCCGATGGCTACCGTCATCACGCCCAATCTCCATGAACTGGAGATCCTGGCGGACCGCCCCATCCGCTCCCTGGATGAGTTGACGGCCGCGGCTGTCTCGGTTTCACAACGCTTCGGGGTTGCCTGTGCCGCCAAGGGCGGCCACCTGAGCGGAGCCGCCGTCGTCGACGTGCTCGCGGTCGGCGCACACCTCACCCTCTTCTCCGGCAAGCGGATCCGTGTCGGCCAGACGCACGGCACGGGGTGCACATTCTCGGCGGCCCTGGCCGCCGGGCTGGCGCGCGGGTACACCCTGGAGACCGCCATGGGCAAAGCCAAGGACTACGTGGCCGGCGCCCTCCAGCATGCCGCCAGGATCGGCCGGCACACGCCGCTGAATTTCGACTGGCGCGACACCTCTCCGGTTGTTTAGACTTTTGGCTAATCGCTATTAGTCTAATGCCTTCCGTCTCTCCACCTGATTCCCTGCCCCCGCTTTCCAGACGGCCGCTGGCCGGCCTCGCACTGGCCTTCATCATTGGCACGGGACTGGGACTGCGCGGCCTGTTGCCCGCCCTGCCCTGCCTCGCCGTTGCCGCCGCACTGGTCCTGGTTTCGGCCGCGCTGAACTGGATTCCCGCCCTGTCTCAAAGCCGCCGCGCCGGTTTCGCCGCGACCCTGGCCCTGGCCGTCGCGGTCATCGGCCTCGGCGCCGCCAATGCCCGCTTATCGCTCGTCATGCCGCAGGCGCCCGCCCTTGCTGCGGAGGGGGCCCCCGAGCCGGTCGAACTGAGGGGCATCGTCACCGACGAGCCCATGCCGGTCGCCACGCGGCCGGGTGCATACCGCTTCCCGATTGATGTCACCTCGGCCCGGTTTGCAACGAATGGCCCGTGGGAGACCGTTTCGGGCACGGCGCGCCTGCGCTGGTTCGGGCCTGCCAGCCGTCTTCCGGCCTACGGCGAGGAATGGCAGTGGCGCGGCCACCGGGAATCGTTTGCCCGCCGCCAGCCCGCCGTTTCGCCGTCGGCATCCGGCCGCATCCCGGTTCCCATGTTCACGACCACGGCAAAACTGGGTGAGCGCCTCTCGCGGGGACACGGCAATTCGTTCGTGGCCTGGTGCCTGCGTCTCCGGGGCGATTGTCTCGCCCTGATCACCGCAGGTATCGGCGACTTCCCGGAGCAGACGGGTATTCTGACCTCCCTTGTGCTGGGCTACCGCAGCCAGATTCCGACGGAGCTCTACCAGGCGTTCGCGGCCACAGGCACGCTTCACGTCTTCGCCGTGTCGGGCTCGCATGTGGTCATCATTGCCGGGGCGATCGTCTTCGTGCTCTCCGCCGGCGGGCTGCCGCGCACGCGCTGGGTGCTGCTGCTCGGGCCCGCGCTGATCGTCTACACGATCATGACCGGACTCCAGCCGAGCGCCGTGCGGGCCTGCATCATGGGCGTGGCCTACGCCGCCGGGCCGCTGTGTCATCGCCGGGCGGACCTCTACACCTCGCTGGCCCTCGCGGCCCTGCTGATCCTTGCCGTCGATCCGGCCGATCTCGCCAATGCGGGCTTCATCCTGTCATTCGTCGCTGTGCTCGGGCTCGGGCTCTTCTATCCCGTCTTCGCCGAACCGCTCCGCCGCCGTCTGGCGCGCGATCCGCTCCAGCTTCAGCCTGAGCCGCGCGGGAAGGCGCTCGGTCGCGCCGGCCTGCAACATATGGCCGGGCTCTTTGCCATGTCGCTGGCCGCGTGGATGGCCACCGTGCCGCTCACCGCGTGGTACTTCGGGCTCGTGTCGCCCATCGCCCTGCCTGGCAATCTGGCCGCCGTGCCGCTCGCCTCGCTGATCATCGTCACCGGCCTGCTTTCCCTGGTCGCCGGCAACATCGCGCTCGCCCTGGCCGACTTGTTCAACCATGCGAACCTGGCGCTCGCCGCCCTGCTGGCCGGGTCGATCCGCCTGCTGGACGCCGTACCGTACGGCCACATTCAGGTGCCCCCTCCAACGATTCCCGCCATTGTCGCCTGGTATGTCGTGCTCATCCTGTGGCGGTTCAAGATCTGGGTGGACGCTCCACAGCAGACCGAATCCGAGTCAGGCGTGCAATGATCGTGGGGAGTAACTACTCGGGTGGGGAGGGTTCAGGGTTCGGGGTTCAGGCAAGAGGGCAACTCCTTTTCGCTCAAGAACCCGCTTCCATGGTCTGAACGTCTTTGGCCTTGCTCGTCCGTGCGGATACACGCCTCCTGAACCCCGAACCCTGAACCCCACCTGCCCGCGTTGCGCCGGATGGTATTGATTTCGCATGTGACTTGTGAAACCATACTAGTGTCATGACCACAGCAGTTCAGAGCATAGCAGAACAGGTGAAAGTCCTTCCTGAGGGGGAATTTGACGAGTTCCTTTCCTGGCTCGCCGACTACGAACTCGCACACCCCGATGAATGGGACCAGCAGATCGATCGCGACTCCCAGCCAGGCGGTCGGCTGGACGACGTTCTGAAGCGAGTTCGCCGCGACATTGCCGCGGGAAGAACGAAGCCGCTCGATGAGGTCATCGACAACTCCTGATTTCTGGACGAGTTACGCCGCCTTACCACCCGGGATCAAGGCAAGGGCAAAGGTGGCGTACCGGTTGTGGAAGCACGCCCCTCGGCATCCATCCCTCCAGTTCAAGAAGACGGGCACCACATGGTCAGTCCGAATCGGCAGCGGCTACCGGTCACTGGCTTTGCTTGAAGACGGCATCTACTACTGGTTCTGGATTGGAACCCACGACGAGTACGAACGACTCCTCTCGCTGCGCTGACCCGTGGGAACCGGGAACGAGTACGCCAATTGGGTCCGGACAGAGACCGAATCCTATCGCCACCGTGAATCTGACCGTTTGGTCACCGGAATCCCTGCTGGTGAGTGCATTCGTGGGTTGACCAACGCAACCGACAAGGATCTGCTGGACGCCGTGCCATACGGCCACATTCAGGTGCCCCCTCCAACGATTCCCGCCGTTGTCGCCTGGTATGCCGTGCTCATCCTGTGGCGGTTCAAGATATGGGTGGATGCGCCGCACCCGGTCGAATCCCGGCCCGAAGCGAGGTAGCCGTTCGAGAGAGAATGTCCGGGATTGGATTTCACGCTCTGGCGTCCCACGGGGACGCGGAGTGATGGAGTACGGGAATACTGGGGTGTTGATTCCATGGGATGCTATTGGATTTCACGCGTTCAAACCGGTATGCTCTTCACCATGTCCATGCGCACCAGCAGCCTCTTCCTTTGTGCCGCCGCCCTGATGGCGACCGGTCTTGCCGCGTGCCGCCATCTGCCTTCGCCTGCGGCGCCGCATGCCCTGTCAGCCGAATCCGGGCCGGCGGGAATGACCAACGCCCTTGTCCTGCCGGCCGGCACCAACGCGTTTACCGCGGCCACCAACGCGGTTCCCGCGGCGGCGCCCCGGCCGCCGACCAACACCCCAGCCGCCGTCAGCAACCTGCCCGGGGTCACCAACCGCACCCCGGCCGCCGTCGAGGCCCCCACCAATGGGCTCGCAGCCGCAGAAGGCCCGGACGACGCCTATGAACAAATCCGGCTGCTCACCAAGGCCATCATGATCATCCGCAGCGGTTACGTGGACGAATCCAAGACCTCCTACAAGGACCTCGTTCATTCCGCCCTGGCCGGCATGGTGCAGTCGCTCGACCCGTACAGCCAGTTCATGGAACCCGTCGGCTACCAGGCGCTCAAGGAGGAAACCCAGGGCGAGTTCGGCGGCATCGGGATCGTCATCGGCATCAAGGACGGCATCCTGTCTGTCATCGCGCCGATGGAGGACACGCCGGCCTTCCGTGCCGGCATGCTGGCCGGCGACAAGATCACCGAGATCAATGGGGAAAAGACCGACAACCTGACCGTCACCGATGCCATCCACCGGCTGCGCGGCGATCGCGGCACCTCCTTGAAGCTGAAGGTGCTGCGCGACAATCGCGACGTGAAGGAGTTTGCCCTCGTGCGGGACATCATCAAGATTCTGAGCGTCAAGGGCGCCCGCGTGCTGGAGGACGGCATCGGCTACGTGCGCATCACGCAGTTCAGCGAACCGACCGCCGCGGCCCTCCGGGAGGCGTTGGAGAAACTGACGAAACAGAACATCCGCGGCCTGGTCCTCGACTTGCGCAACAATCCCGGCGGACTGCTGATGTCGGCCATCGAGGTCAGTCAGCTGTTCCTCAAGAAAGGCACGCCCATTGTGTCCACCCGCGGTCGTGACGGCGTGCCGACCGGTCCCGTGGTGCGTTCGGCCGGGTCCCTCCACTACGTCGATTTCCCCATGGTCGTGCTCGTCAACTTCGGTTCGGCCAGCGCCTCCGAAATCGTGGCCGGTGCCCTGCAGGACAACAAACGTGCGGCGCTGGTCGGCGAAACGACCTTCGGCAAGGGATCGGTGCAGAGCGTCATCCCGGTCGAGGCCGGCACCGCACTGCGGCTGACGACCGCACGCTATTACACCCCCAGCGGCCGCAGCATCCACGACAAGGGTGTCGAGCCCGATATCGTCGTGCCGGTCACCCCTGCGGAATGGACCGACGTGATGGCCAAACGGAATTACGACGAAAACCCTGAACTGTATGCCGACAAGGGAAAACCCGCGACCTATGGCACCACGGTGGACCGGCCCCTGGAGCGCGCCGTGGACCTGCTCAAAGGGATTCTCATTTTCCAGGCCCGCTAACATCCGGAGTCAGTATTCAGGAGTCAGAAGTCAGAATGAGTGCGAGCCACATTCAGGAAACGAATGGCCGTATGGCTCCGCATACGGGCCATTGCCCTGCATCCCTGAATGACACATGGCGGGGCATTTCGGTCCGGGTACTATCTGCTGACTCCTGTCTTCTGACTTCTGAGTTCTGAATTTATGATTATCCTCGGCATCGAAACCTCCTGTGACGAGACAGCCGCCGCCGTCGTGCGCGACGGGCATGCCGTCTTGTCCAGTATCGTTCACACCCAGATCGCCCTGCACAGGCCGTATGGCGGCGTGGTGCCGGAGATCGCCTCCCGGCAGCATGTCGAGCACCTGCCGACCGTCGTCGGGGAAGCCATGCGGGTTGCGGGCATGGCCTGGGGCGATATTGACGCCGTGGCCGTCACGCAGGGGCCCGGCCTGGCCACCTCGCTGCTCGTGGGCCTGGCGGCCGCCAAGGGACTCGCCATCCGGCTCGACAAGCCCCTGATCGGCATCAATCATCTGGAGGCACATCTTTACTCGGTCTTCCTGGGCGGTGAGCGCATTGAGCCCGCCGACTGGTGTCCCTTCGTGGCCTTGATCGTCTCCGGCGGCCACACGTGTTTCCTGAGGGTCGACGGCATCGGTCAATACCGGTTGTTGGGCCGCACGGTCGATGATGCCGCCGGCGAGGCGTTCGACAAGGCGGCCAACCTGCTTAAGCTCGGTTACCCCGGCGGGCCGGCCATCGACAAGGCGGCGCAGGGTGCCGACCCCGCCCAAGTCCGTTTTCCGCGCGGCTGCATTCACCGCCCCTCCACCCGGTACGGCGAACTGAATTTCCGCATGTGCGTCAGTTACAGCGGGCTGAAAACGTCCCTGCTCTACCACCTCCGCGATCAGCCGTTGACGGGGACGAACGATCCGCGAGTGCCGGGTTTGGCGGCGAGTTTCCAGGAAGCGGTGGTCGACACGCTTGTCAACCGGACCACGCATGCGATGGCGGACGCCTCCCTGCTGGCTGTGGCCGGCGGCGTCTCCCTCAACCGGCGACTAAGGGAGAAACTGGCCGTATTGGCCAGGCGCCGGCATTTCCGATTGGCATTGGCCCAGCCCAAGTACTGCACCGACAACGCCGCCATGGTAGCCGGTCTCGCCGCGCACAAACTCGCGACCACCCCGCCGTTGGACCAGGCCCTGCTGATCGACGCCGAACCCAACCTGGGGATCGGGGATTCTTGAACCATTGACTTCCCATTGCACCCTGCCTGCGTTAGAGTTTCACCGTGCGTTCGCGGGATACCATGGATGTGATGGCCAGCGGTCTGGCCGTGCTGGCCGATGCGGCGGCCATCTTCGCCGGCTTCATGGCCGCCACCTGGATCCGCTTCGACAGCGGGTTGCTCGCCTATGACAGTCTGCCGCCCCGCGGCATGTACCTGTGGGGCGCCGCCATCGCCACGATTCTCTTCCTGTTCATCTACCGATCGCTCGGCCTCTATGTCCGTCCCCAGATCGGCGAGTTCTCCGGCAAGATACCACGGGTCGTGCGCGCCACGGGGCTCGGTCTCCTGCTCGCCACCGCCCTGGCGTTTGCGATCCGCACCGATCCACCCTTCTCGCGTCTCACCATGGGCATTTCCGGCGTCACCATTCTCCTGCTCGTGATCGTCGAGCGCCTGCTCTGCTTCCGGCTGGAACTCGCGCACGCCCGCCGCGGCGCCGTTCGCAACCGGGTGCTCATCGTCGGCACCGACGCCGTCGCCGCCCGCCTCAAACGCAGTCTGGAAAGCGAGCCACGGCTGCGCTCCCGCGTGGTGGGCTGCCTCGCGGTCGGCGCCACCCCCGACCCCGGCATTCCACCCGACCTGATCCGCGGCACGTCGGACGA
This sequence comes from uncultured Verrucomicrobiota bacterium, assembly GCA_964611575.1. Taxonomy (GTDB): domain Bacteria; phylum Verrucomicrobiota; class Kiritimatiellia; order CAIKKV01; family CAITUY01; genus CAITUY01. Next base: position 42,910 of record CAZTAJ010000016.1, on the reverse strand, counting down.
CCTGGAGACAATGCTCAACTCGCACCCCGCCGACAAGGTGATCCTGACCGACAGTTCGCTCGGCCACCAACGCATCGTGGAAATCATCCTGGCCTGCGAACGCAACCTGGTCACATTCAACATGGTACCGGACATGTTCCGCATCATGACCGGCGACATGGACATGCAGGTGGTCGACGACATCCCGCTCCTGGGGGTCAGCCGCTGGCCGCTGGATTACTTCTGGAATCGGCTCTGCAAACGCGCGGAGGACATCGCGGGCGCCCTTGCCGGGCTGGTCATCACGGCCCCCATCCTCGCCCTCGCGGCGATCCTGGTCCGGCGCAGTTCGCCCGGCCCCGCCTTCTACCGGCAGGAGCGCTGCGGCGAAAAAGGCCGCCGTTTCACGATCTACAAACTTCGCACCATGCAGGAGGACGCCGAGGGCGAGACCGGGCCGGTATGGGCCCGGGAAGATGATCCGCGGCGCACACGGATCGGCGCCTTCCTGCGCCGCTGCAATATCGACGAACTCCCGCAGCTTTGGAACGTGCTCAAGGGCGATATGAGCCTCGTGGGGCCCCGGCCCGAACGCCCGCATTTCGTCGAGAAGTTCAAGGACGACATCAGCCGCTATATGTGGCGGCACGTGTCCAAGCCCGGCATGACTGGCTGGGCCCAGGTGAACGGGTTGCGCGGCAACACGAGCATCGAGGAGCGCATCAAGTACGACCTGTACTATCTCGAAAACTGGTCCCTGTCCTTCGACTTCAAGATTCTGCTGCGAACATTCCACGCGCGCCAGAATGCGTATTGACGGACTTCGAATCGGTCGCATGGCCGGTTGCGGCGCATTTCCTTGACCCTCGCTCCCTGAACGCCCATCATCCCCTGCCATGCATTACGGCATTGGAGAGCTGTTCCGAAGCGTCACCTTCTGGTCCGCGTTTTTCGCATGGATGGCAGCCGGACTACTGAAGACACTTGGCAACCTGTGCCGCACGCGGCGCATCGATTTTCAGTACCTGACCAGCCTGGGCGGCATGCCCAGCGCGCATTCGGCCATGGTCAGCGCCCTGGCCACCTCCGCGGGCCTGAATGAGGGGTTCGGCAGCACCGTCTTTGTCGTGGCATTCGCCTATGCCATCGTCGTCATGTTCGATGCCTCCACCGTGAGACGCGCAACAGGCCAGCAAGCGCGCCTGCTGAACCAGATCGTTGACGAATTGTTCAAGGAACACCACCTGTCCGAGCAGAAGCTGCTCGAACTCCTCGGGCACACCCGCATGGAAGTACTGGCCGGGATGCTGGTGGGGGTGATTATCGCCGTGCTGACCAATGGGCTGGTCAGGGGCTGGTAGCATGGCGAGAACCGCTCCCAAGCCAGGTCCCGACGCCCCCGCCCCGGCACATGCCGTTATCTTCGACATGGACGGGGTCCTGACGGATTCCGAGCCGCTCATCTGTGCGGCCGCCATTGCCATGTTCCGTGAATACGGCGTCAACGCCCAACCGGACGATTTCCGCCCTTTCGTGGGCACTGGCGAGGAGCGTTACATCGGCGGGGTGGCGGAGCGTCATGGCGTCGTACTCGACCTCCAGGCAGCCAAACGACGCACGTACGAGATCTATCTGAAGAACTTGCCCGGGCACCTCCGCGCTTTCCCGGGCGCCGTGGCCTTTGTCCGACAGTGCCGCAAGGCCGGGCTCCGAACCGCCGTCGCCTCAAGCGCTGACTGGATCAAGGTTGCCGCCAACCTGAACGCCATCGGGCTTCCGCCGGCGGAATGGGACGTGATTGTCACGGCAGAGGATGTGGAACACAAGAAACCAGCCCCGGATATCTTCCTCGCCGCCGCGCGCAAACTCAACCTGACGCCCTCCGCCTGCGTCGTGATTGAGGATGCCATCAATGGCATCGACGCGGCCCATGCCGCCGGCATGCGCTGCATCGCCGTGGCCCAGAGTTTCCCGGCCCACCGCCTCAGCCATGCCGACCGGGTGAAACCCGCCATCGCCGACCTCACGCTCGCAGAGGTCATCAGCCAGGGGCGCTGAACCCGTCCCGCCGGCAGGCCGAAAGCGTTCCGCCAGGCCCCCGCCCCGTTTGGCGCCCATTTGGCCCACAACTTGCTTTGCCAATGACCTGTGACGGTGTACTGTTACCCACACTGGGTATCCGGGATGTCGCGATGACAGACAGAGTCCATCAGGGGTTCACACTGGTTGAGATCATGATCGTCGTCGCGATCATCGCCCTGCTGGCCGTGATCGCGTTGCCGGCGTTCTCCCGCGCGCGTCTGACCAGCCAGAACGTGCGGTTCATCAACGATGTCCGCATTGCCACCGGCGCCTTCCAGCAATATGCCCTCGACATCGGCAGATACCCTGCGGACGTCACCCCGGGCGTCATACCCTCCGGCATGCGCGAGTACCTGCAGGGGATACGCTGGACGGAAGACACCCCCATCAACGGACGCTGGGACTGGGACAACGGGCAATTCGGCGTCAAAGCCGGTGTGTCGGTCTACTACGGCGCCGACATGCAGGATGCGCGTTTGATCGACATTGACCGCAAGATCGACGACGGCAATCTGGATACCGGCAATTTCCGCAAACGCTCGCAGGGGTACATCGCCATTATCGAGCCGTAGTCCTGCCGGCGATGAAGCGGGTGATGAAGGCGTCCAGCGCCTCATCATAGGGTCGTCCCGACTCCTCTCGACCGGTGTTATGCGACCCCTTGAGCGTCAGGAACGTCTTCGGCTCGCGCGCCGCCTCAAACAACCTCCTGCCCTGGCTGAAGGGAATCAGCTCATCATCCGGACTGTGCGCCACCAGCACGGGACAGAGGATCCGCGGCATCCGTTCCAGCGTGGGGTAGCGAATGCGGCACAGCCAGCGAATCGGCAGAAACGGGTACAACCGGGCGGCCATCTCGGGAACGGACGTGAAGGTGGATTCCAGGATCGCGGCGCCCGGCCGCTTTTGTTCCGCCACCCACGCCGCCACCGCCCCGCCGAGCGATTCCCCGAAGACAACGATGCGCCCGGGTGCGATCCCTTTCGTCGTCGTCAGCCAGGTCCAGACGGCATCCGCATCGCGATACGTGCCCGTTTCCGATGGCTGGCCGGTGCTGCGCCCGTAGCCACGATAATCAAACATGCAAACATCGAGCCCAAGCTCGTGAAGACGCCAGATGGCGTCGAGGCGGTTCGCGATGTTGCCCGCATTGCCGTGGCAGAACAACACCGTTGCACGGCTGTCCGGCGCCGGCACAAACCATCCATGCACCGTCTCCCCGTCCACCGTCTTCACCAGCACATCGTCATACGGAAGCCGGGTTGTCGCAGGCGTCACCCCCAGGTCGCGCGACGGGAAATACAGGTACTTCGACTGGCGGAAAAACATGAAGAGCGCCAGCCCCACGTATGACGCCACGGCCACCCGCAAAACCGACCAACCCAGTTCCGTCATCCGCATGCCGCTCCCCGTCACGTCACCAACGTTTTGAACGTCTCGTAGGCGCGAGCCCAGCGAGCCGTGTCCTGCGGCTGGTAATCGCGAATGGGAAACGACTCCCGGATAATGGCGAGCGATTCGCCCAGCGAACGAATCACGCCGAGGCCCAGCGCCTGGACCATGCAGTTACCGACGGCCGTGGCCTCCTCCGGCCCCGCCACCACGGGCAACCCCACGGCATCGGCCGTGAACTGGTTCAACATCACGTTCTTGCAGCCGCCGCCCACGATGTGCACGACCCGGCTCGGCGCGCCGCTCACGGCCGCGATCTGCTCGTTGACCATCCGGTACTTCAACGCCAGGCTTTCGTAGACGACCCGCATAAACGTGCCGCGATCCGCCGGCGCCTTCTGGCCCGTCCGGCGGCAGAACTCGACCATCGCCGTCTGCATGTTGGCGGGGTTGTAGAAGGAGGGATCATCGGGATCCACGAAGGCCGCAAAGGCCGGGGCCCGGTTGGTCAGCACATCGAGTTCGGCCCAGTCCAGGGGCCGGCCGTCCTCGTGCTGCCATGCGCGCCGGAGTTCCTGAACCAGCCACGTACCCATGACATTCTTCAATAGCCGGACATTGCCGATGCCGCCCTCGTTGCTCAGGCTGGCCTTCATGGCGGCAGGCGTGGTGATCGGCTGCGGAACCAGCTTGCCGACCAGCGACCACGTGCCGGAGCTGATGATGAGCGCCTCGCTGGGATTGGCGACCGGCGCCGCCGCGTAGGCGCTGGCCGTGTCATGTCCGCCAACGGCCACCAGGCCCGCACGGTTCAGCCCCGTGAGGCCGGCCAGTTCGGCATGCAACCGGCCCACAACCGTCCCCGGCGCCACGATCTCCGGCATGACCCGCGCGGGAATGCCCAGCTTTGCAAGGATCGGCTTGCTCCACTGCCGCGTGCGGGCGTCCATGAGCTGCGTCACGCTGGCCCACGTGGAGTCCACGGCGCGAACGCCGCCGAGATAGTAGTAGAACAGCGCCGGCACCGGCAGGTAGAAACACCCCGGCTTGAGCAGCCCCTTGCGGTTGAGCATGAACCAGTGGAGCTGGTTGCTGACATTGAACGGCTGAAAGTGGACGCCCGTGATGCCGTACATGGTCCGCGCCGGAACGCGCGCCTTGACCTTCCGGATCATCGGGTCCAGGCGGTGGTCGCGATAGGCGTACATCTTGCCGAGCATGTCGCCATCGGCCGTCATGAACTGGCCATCCGCGCCCCAGGTGTCGATCCCGACCGAATCCAGCGTGTCGGCCACCGTCCGGCGGTACTCGCGCAGCCCCTTGACGATGTTCTGGAAGATCAGGATGTCGTCCCAGTACGTGCGCTCGCTCATCCGGCCGCGCGCATCGGGAATGAAAAACGACGTGGCTTCATGGGCGAAGCGGTGGACCTCCTGCAGGGCGAAGCGGCCGCGGTCGAACACGCCCGCGAAGCACTTACCGCCCGATGCCCCCATATCCGCGGCAAAAACCCGTACCGTTTTCATAGCGCCTCTACTTTCCTTCCATCATCCGGATCCGGTGCTTGGGCGCGTCGAGCGCCATGAGTGCCCGGATATCCTTGCGGTTGAGAAAGCGGGGACGGCCCACCACCGCCGCCGCCACCATCGAAATGGCCGCGTCCTCGACCACGACGCACCGGTAATAGGCCTGCTTCATGTTCACGCCGAGCGCCAGCACGCCGTGGTTGACCATCAGGATGGTGTCGGACTCGCGCGCCGCCTCGCCGGCCGCGTCCGCCAGGTCCTGCGTCGTCGGCGTCACGTAGGGAATCGTGCTCACACGGCCGAGATCACAGATGAACTCGGCGAACATCGGCTTCAACTCGGCGCCGGAACTGATCACCCCCGATGCCCAGGGCGAATGGGTGTGGAAGATCGCCGTGAGTTCGGGCCGCACCCGGTAGATCGCCAGATGCATGCTGGATTCCGAGGTCGGCTTCCTGTCGCCCTGGACTTGCTGCCCCGTGGCCAGATCCAGCCCGCAGAAATCCCCGGGCGCCAGATCATCCATGGCAAAGCCGCTCGGCTTCATCCACACCACATTGCCCTCGCGGGCGCTGATATTGCCGCCCGCGCCCGCCACCAGGTGGGCTTGCGCAATCTTGACGCCGTACCGGCAGAGTTCTTCGCGGACGGAAAGCGGGGTCGATGTCGTCTTGGCCATGGCCATGCTCCTCTTTTCCAAGAACTTAAGTTGTTCCTTCTTCTTGGGAGGGACGGCGTGTCGCCGTCCGCGGCGCGCAACATGCGCGCCCTCCCATGGGGCTGCGGGTGCCAGAGAGCGCCCCTGGCACCTCCCACCTGACACCTGACACCCTCTCTCCTCCGCCCCTACCGCATCTCCTGCCCGCCGGTGACGTTGATCGCCTGGCCGGTCATGTAGGAGGATTGTTCCGACGCCAGGAATACCACGACATTGCAGACGTCCTCATACTGGCACGACCGCTTCATGGGCACCTGGTCGATGTATTTCTTGCGGACCTCCGCCACGGTGATGCCCTGGTTGGCGGCGTACTGCTTGAAGAGACTGTCTCTCCACAAGGGCGAATCGAGCAGGTTTCCCGGACAGACCGCATTGACGCGAACCCCGCGTTCGGCCATCTCCAGCGCCGCGCTCTGGACCAACCCGATGGCGCCGAACTTCGATGCGGCATAGGCGGAGTTCTTGAAGGAGCCCTTCTTGCCCGACTTGGAGTTGATCTGGACAAACGACCCGCCGCCCGACTGCTCCATCGCCCGCAGACCATGCTTCATGCAGATCATCTGCCCGACCAGGTTGACGTCGATGACTTTGCGCCACTTGCCCACATCGAATTCCGTGATCGGGCCGGACAGCAGGATGCCGGCATTGGCGACGAAAACATCCACGCCGCCCATCCAGGCCGCACTGTCGGCTACAAGGCGTTCGATATCGGCTTCCTGCGACACGTCGCTGCGGATGCCGCGGACGCGGTCCTTGCCGTGGGCGGCCGCCAGCGCTTCCGCCCCGGCTTGCAGCGGCCCGTCCTGAAGATCAGACATCACGACCCGGCAGCCTTCCTTGATCAACCGTTCGACGATGGCCAGGCCCAACCCCTGAGCCGCCCCCGTCACCACCGCCCGCTTATTCTCCAACATCATCTGCATTCTCCCCTCTGAGAAGACGGATTCAACGCCCAACGATCAACGCCCAACAACCAACGTCCAACGAAGAGCAAGCCGAACTTGGGCGTTGAACGTTGGGCGTTCGATGTTGGATGTTCGTTTCTCATCGGCCCCCCCGACCCTCTGTCCTCGAATCCTACCACGTCCCCGCCTTCACGGCCTGCCGGATCGCGGCCAGGGCGCCCTCGGGGCCCGCGCCTGACAGTCTCACGGCCACATCGCGGGTCAACGGCGGCAACGCCCCGACTGAAGCGAAGAAGCGGTTCCGCGACTTCACGTCAGCCCCGAATTCCGCGCGGGCCGCCGCGCCGGTATAGGGAAACCCCGCATACCGGCCGAGAACCGTGTGGCCGACCATCACCTGCGCCCCGCGCGTGAACGTCTCCCGATACGGCGCCAGGGCCTCGCCGGCCAGGTCATCCGCAAAGGGCAGGCCGTCGCGATTCATCTCCGTGCCGATGTTGATCGGCAGGTCAAGCCGGTCGCAGGCCTCCACAAATTCGCGAAGTTTGCCCATCTTAAGCGCGCGCACGGCGGGATCCTTGTAGTTCCAGTTGCGGTCCGGAACGATATTGGCGGCCGCCGCGCCCTTGGCTTGCAGACAGGTGGCCATGGCCATGGCATCGGACTCGCCCTGGCTGGTGCCGTCGAGCCAGGTGACCATCGGGATCGCCCCGCAGCCCAGCACCCACGCCACGAAATCGTCAACGGGCGGGAACGTCTTCTCCGTCGGCGGCTCGTAACCGGGCCCGCCTTTCTTGACCAGCCGCGCTCGGATGCGCTCCTCGAACGCCGGCAGGTTGGCGAATAACGCGCGCACCTCGTCGGCCGGCTTGCCGAACAGTGCCGCCCAGAACGCGGCCAGCGCGGCCTCGTCCCCGCAGACCGCCCGGGACTTGTCGGCGTAGGCCCGCACGATGTGCCGTTCGGTGGGGCACCGTCCCGGCGACAGCGGCACGACATCGCGCGCGTAGTCGATGGCGGCCGCGCCGACATGCGGGTTGATGCGCGCGACCAGCGCCCGGTTGCGTGCCGCCGCCTGGTCGCGGAGCTGGTGGAGCATCACGGCGGACGGCGTACCCGCCGCGGGGATCCGCGTGAAACCGCCGCCCATGATGTAGGTCACGCCCGGCTCGCCCGGCGAGTTGATCTCGGCGTGCGCGAACTCGCGGAGATAGGCGCGTGTTTCGAGATTGACCGTGGCGCGCAACCCGACCGCCAGGCCGGCGTCCAGAAACTCCTCAAGCCCGTCGAGCACATCGAAGTCGCACAAGCCGGCGGCATAGAGGCCGGCCCGGCGCGACTCCCACGCGATCCGGCTCGGTGACCACCCTTTCGCGTTGTAGGAGAAGAACGAGTGGATATGCATGTTCACGTTGGCGCCCGGCGCGGGAACCCGCGCCGAATCCGCCAACGCCGCCAAAGCCGCCCGCCGTTCGCCGGGCAGGAAGGCATCGAGGGTTTGCTCAAGAACGGTCTGTGTCTGCATGCGCGGGATTATGCCACGCGAGTCCGGCATGTCACGTAGAATGGGGCGGTCAGATCTTCAGAATCCGATCCTCGCGGCCCGATTCGTCGGGGGGGCGCGACTGCAGGTAGGGTTCGGTCTGGTACTTCCCCACGCCCTGCAACCGGTGCAGGATGCCGGCCACCGATTCGGCCGCCTCCTGGCATTCGCCAATCATGCGCTGCATCTCGGCCGACGATTCCTTCTTCTGCATCATTTCCAGGTAGACGCGAATGACCGTCGCCGGCTGACCGAGATGATGGCAGGCGGCGCCCAGCGTTTCGATCATCACGCGCTGCTGTTCCGCCTGCACCAGGGCGCGGGACTGCGATTCAATCACGCGCACCCGGTCGTCTGTCTGCCGGATCACGGCCCCCAGGCACTTCTCGATGGCGACAAAATCCTCGCCCCCGTCGCCGAACACCAGGCTCGGCACCCCGCCCTGCGCCATGACTTCCAGGTAGCGCCGCAGTTGCTCCACCTGCCGGCTGTGCCGGATCAGCAGCACGATGCCCAGTATGACCAGCACGACAATCACCGGCGTCACGAAGGTGAAGGCTTCCTGGCTCACGCTTTCATTGCGAAGGCCGTTGATCAGCAGATACATGAAGGCCAGCATCGGCAGGACGGACATGAGCGACACCGCCACCCCGAAGCGCGCCCGCGTGCCGAGGGCGGATAACGACAGGGCCCTGGCGGCGGGCGGGACGCCTGATGTCCGCCGACCGGCGATATACCGCCGGGAGCGCCGGTCGCTTTCCACCGGGTCCGCCCCGGCGCCGGTCGTTTCCGCCACCATGGCGCTGCCCACCGGCAACCGCACCCTCACGGTGGTGCCCTGCTCGTCGGATGTCAGATCGATGTCGCCGCCATGGGCCTCGATCACGAGACGGCAGAACGTGAATCCCAGCCGGCCCGTCGTCGCATCGTCGGCGGCGGGCATCTTCCCGCGGAACCACCGCCGGGTCGCGCCAAGCTCATCGGCGCTCAACATCCGGCCGTGATCCGTGACGGCAATGACCATCCTGTCGGCGGCCGGCGACACGGTCACTTCGACGGACTGCCCGCGGGTGCTGCGTTTCACCGCCTGGCGCAGCAAGTTCTGCAGCACACGCCGGATCAGGGTCTCGTCGCAGGCCGCCTGGGATTCGTGTCCGGACACCGAGAACGTGACCCCGGCCGCCATGGCGGCATCCTTGAGCAACTCCACGCAGACGCCGGCCAGTCGGGTCACGTTGCAGGCATGCAGCGCCAGCGTCAGTTCACCGGCCATCAGGCGCCGCACATCCATGAGGGAATCGACCAGTTCCTCAAGCGTCTCCGTGGCCCCCAGCGCCTCGTTCAGGTAGAAGGAGGTTTCGCCGTCCAGATGCTTCACCGCCGCCCGGTCGGCCAGTTCCAACAGGCCGGCCAACCCGGCGAGCGGCGTCTTCATGTCGCGCACGATCAACTGGGTCAGCTCATCGCGCAGCGACTCCAGTTGCTTGATCTGCGTGGAATCGTCCTGCGCCTGGCGCAACAGCGTCCGGACCCGGATGGCATTGCGCACCCGCAGCCGCAGTTCATCCGGATCGAAGGGCTTGACCAGATAGTCGTCGGCCCCGGCCGCGATGCCGCGCAGCCGGTCCTGCCGATCGGAGCATGAGGTGACGATCAACACCGGGATCGTGGCGGTCTCCGGCTGCGCCTTCAGTTTCACGCACACTTCGTCGCCGTTCATGCCGGGCATCAGGACGTCCATCAGTATCGCATCCGGCGGGTCGGCACGGGCAATAGCCAGCGCCTCGGCGCCCGAAGCCGCCTCCGCCGTCTCGTAGCCATACTCCCGCAACCGCGTGGACAGCATGCGCCGGAACGCTTCGTCGTCGTCGACCACCAGGACTCTGCCGGTTTCCGGAATCATGGATCGCCCTTATCCCATCTCCACAAGGGCCTTGATGACGCCATCGCGATAGTGCTCCACCTGGTCGAACGCCGCGGGGGTCCTGGCAAACGGCACCCGGTGGGTGATCATGAAATCCGCCTCAATCGTTCCGGCGGCCAGCAGGTCCAGCGTCGCCTGGAGACAATGATTCTGGCGCCGGACGTTCTGGATGCAGAGTTCCTTGCGGCGCGCCTTGTCGATCGTGAAGGCCAGGCGATCCGTCGTCGGGATCCCGATCAGCATCAGTTTGCCGCCGGGTTTCAGCAGATCGACCGCCTGATCAACGGCGGTTTGCTCGCCGCAGCATTCGAATACGGCGTCCAACAGCAGGGGCTCGCGCTCGGTAATGGCCTGCACCACGTCGGCCTGCCCGGGATTGCCCGCCCAGGCCGCACCGGCCCGGCGGGCCGCGCCGAGGCGGTAATCGAGCAGGTCGCTCACGTAGATCGCGGCCGCGCCCTGCGCGCGCGCGGGCAGCAGCACGCTGAGCCCGATCGGCCCGGCGCCCAGGATGCCGATGCGTGCGCCCGCCATGGGGACGGACTGTTTCACGGCATACACGCCGATCGCCAGCGGCTCGGAAAGCACGGCCTGGTCCGTGGACATGGCGTCCGGGATGGGATAGCAGCAGGCTTCCGGCATGACGATGAATTCGGAGAGGCAGCCTTCCGCCTGGCCGGGACAGCCCAGGAAACGCAGCGTGCGACAGGTGTGCGCACGGCCGGCCCGGCACTGGTCGCACCGGCCGCAGGACATGGCCGGCTCCACCGCCACGCGATCACCCGCCTTGACCCGCGTCACGCCCGACCCGACCCGCTCGACCGTCGCCGCGCATTCGTGACCGACCGTGAAGGGATACCGAACCACCTGGCTCCCGATGCGGCCCGTCGCGTAGTAATGCACGTCGGACCCGCACACCCCCACGGCGACGAGCCTCAGCAGCACATCCGTATCGTTGCGGATGACCGGGGTCGGCGCCTCCCGCATCTCCATCGCGCGGATCCCTGTAAGTACGAAAGCCTTCATCAGTTACTCTCCGATCACACCCCACATTCTCAGGTTTCAGTGTTCGGGTTTCAGGATCACGGCACCGACACCTGAGCATTCGGCCTTTCAAGCCCCACATTTCCTAGAATAGGTTGCCGCGGTTCAGGATCCCGGCCGGGTCGAACGCCCGCTTGACTTCGCGCATCTCGTACACACCCTGATCGCCGAACATCTCGCGCAGCAACGCCACCTTGAACTTCCCGATCCCGTGTTCGGCCGACACCGTGCCGCCCATCGCGATCGCGCGCCGCGCCCATTGCAGATAGAGATCCTTGCCGACCGCATAGTCCTGCAGCGTGCGCGGCAGAATGTTCACGTGCAGGTGGTTGTTGCCGATGTGGCCGAACATCACGTGATCCAGGCCGGCCGCATCAAGGCCAGTGTGGTACATCGCCAGCACCTCGTCAAGGAACGGGTCGGGCACGGCCATGTCGGTGCCCAGTTTCGTGAGGCCGGGCGCCTGCCGGCGGCGCTCGTCGATCAACAGATTGACGGCCTCCGGCACGGCGTGCCGGACGTACTTGAGGCGCTCGAGTTCCGTCTCATTGGTCGCGATCCACGTGGCGTCGTCCGTACCGCCGGCCGCCGTCATCAAAGCCGACATCGTTTCGACCGCCGCCGTCACCGCCTCTTCAGTCCCGTGGTATTCCACATACACCGCCGTATGCCAGGCGGCCGGCAGGGGGGGGACTTCCGCAAACGCCGGGTTCGCGGCCTTCTGGCTCCGCAACAGGTCCAGCGCGTGCCGGTCGAAGAACTCCACCGCCACCGGCCGGGCCGCGTCCGGCTGCGTCCGCACCGCCTTCACAAACGCCACGGCCGCCTCCTCCGCGGGGAGGAACAGCGTGACGCCCCACCGGCAGGGCGGCTCCGGCAACAGCGCGAGTTCGATCTGCGTCAGAACCCCGAGTGTGCCCTCGGCCCCCACGAACAGGTCGACCAGGTCCATGTCGTCCGCGGCAAACAGCCCCGAGGCGTTCTTGACGCCCGGCATCGTGTACGCGGGCAGCCGGCCCTCGATGATGCGTCCGTTCTCCGCCTTCAGCCGGAACGCCCGTCCGGTCGCCCGCTCGCGGCCGCGCCGCACATCCACCATGACGCCGCCGGCCAACGCCACCCGCACCGCGACGACATGCCGCCGCGTGGGGCCGTAGTGAAACGAACAGGCGCCCGACGCGTTACAGGCCACCATGCCGCCGATCGACGCGGAGGTCTCCGTCGGATCCGGGGCCAGGAAGAACGCGCCGGCCTGCCGAAATCGCTCCAGCGCCGCCAGTGATTCGCCGCTCCAGCCCGCCGTGTCGAATTCCTTGCGGCGGATCATCGTGCGCAACTCGGCGAGCGGCAGGCCGGGCTGCACGACAACCCGGAACGCACCCCCCGCCTCGTCATCCCCCAGCCCCAGCACCTGCGTCATGCGGCTGAGATTGAGGATGTGCCCCCCCTCGGGAACAGCGCCGCCCGTGATGCCCGTGCGCCCGCCCTGTGTCGTCACGGCCGTTCCGTCGGCCTGGAACTGGCGCAAAATCCGGCACACGTCGTCCTCGGACGTCGGGAAGGAAATGGTTTCCGCCTGGCCTGCCTTGCGCGACTCATCCCGAAGGTAATCGGGATAGTCCGTCATCACATGGGTCTGAATCGGGGTGGATTTCATGAGCGGTGTTGATCCTACTAACCCCGCTCGACCCGTGTCCAAACCTTTCGGCCGCCCTACCGCCAGCCCAGTTGACACAGGGAATCGGGCGTCAGGAGCGCGTCGAGGTCGGCGTCGGACAGGACGCCCGTCCGGCGCACCGCCTCGCGCACACTGAGGCGTTCCGCCTGCATGAGTTGCGCGAGTTCGATCGCGCGTTCGTGACCAATGCGCGGGACCAGCGCCGTGAGGATTTCGCGGGACCGTTCCAGAAGGTCGCGGCAGCGCGCCTCATTCGCCGTGATGCCCCGCACGCACCGCTCCGCAAACAGACCATCGACCCGTTCGAGCAGCGCAAGCGAGGCCAGCAGTGCGTCGGCCGCCAGCGGCAGGAAGGCATTGAGTTCCAGTTCGCCGGACATCGCCACGAGGTTGATCTCCTGGTCGTGCGCCATCACGCGAAACGCCACCTGGACGACCATCTCCGGGATCACGGGGTTCACCTTGCCCGGCATCATCGACGAACCCGGCTGCACGGCGGGCAGCTCGATCTCGCCCAGCCCGCCCTGCGGCCCGCTGGCCATGAGCCGCAGGTCGCGCGCCATCTTCACCAGGCTGGTCGCATGGGCGCGCAGGATGCCGGACACCTCGACCAGGGCATCCTGGTTCTGGGTGGCGTCCATCAGGTTCTCGGCCCTGGCCAGGTTCAGCCCCGTGACCTCGCGAAGCTGTTCCACGACCGCAAAAATGTAGTCGCGCGGCGCCGCCAGGCCGGTGCCCACGGCCGTGCCGCCCAGGTTGACGGTGCGCAGCCGTTCCACGCACTTGAACACCCGCCACCGATCCCGCGCCAGGACGCTACTGTAAGCCCCGAACTCGCGGCCCAGCGTCACCGGCAGCGCGTCACGCAACTCGGTGCGCCCGAGTTTGACCACGCCGGCGAATTCGCGCTCCTTGGCCTGCATCGCCTCCTGGAGCCCAATGATCGCCGGCTCCAGCCGGCGCAACCCATGAATCGCCGCCACGCGCAGGGCGGTGGGATAGACATCGTTCGTGGACTGGTGCAGATTGACGTGGTCGAAGGGATCGACCGGCCGGCCAAGGAGTTGCGTGGCGCGTTGCGCAAGCACCTCGTTGACGTTCATGTGCGTCGAGGTGCCCGCCCCGCCCTGGAGGGCCTCCACCACGAACTGCCCCGCGTGCCCGCCGTGGATGGCTTCCTCGCAGGCGACCGCAATGACCTTCGCGACTTCCGGCGACAGGAACCCGCACGCCGCGTTCGTCCGGGCGCAGGCAAGTTTGACCTGCGCCAGCGCCGCAATCAGGGCCGGACGCGTCCGGCGGTCGGACAGGTCGAAATTCAGGCGCGCCCGTTCGGTCTGGATGCCGTAGAGCGCACCCTCCGGCAGGTCCACCTCGCCCAGCAGGTCCTTTTCGACGCGGCTCATGCCGCGCCTACGGCAGCAGTTTCTGAATTTCCTTGAGCAACACATCCGGCGGGACGGGCTTCTCGAGCACCGTCCTGACCGGCAGCCAGTTCTCGTCCGGCGTCAGCCCGAAGGGCAGGTTCTTGGCCTTGCGGATGCCCGTCAGCAGCAACACCGGCAGGGTCCGCAGGTCGGGACTCTCGGCGATCTTGCGGCTCACCTCGATGCCCTCGGTATCCGTCGCCATCATCACGTCCAGGATGATCAGGTCCGGCTTCAGTTGCCGGGCCTTCTCAAGCCCGCTCGTGCCGTCGAACGCCACCGTCACCTCGTACCCGTTGGCCTTGAGCCATTCCTCGACCGAGGCCACGAAATCCTGATCGTCATCCACCAGTAAAATGCGCTTGCTCATGCTGACCTCATTTCGCCGCCACGGGCGCCTTCTTGCCGTTGAAACCGTATTCCGCCAGGATCTTGACGACCTGGTCGGGCTTCACTTCCGCATACACTTTTTCATCCACAATCAGTACCGGGGCCAGCGCGCAGGCGCCGACGCAGCGGGCGATGTCGATGGAGAACAGCCGGTCGGGCGTGGTCTGGCCGATGTCGATCCCGAGCGATTCCTTCAGGCGGTCGAGCACGCGGCCGGCGCCCTTGACGAAACAGGCCGTGCCCATGCAGACCGAAATGCGGTGTTTGCCGCGCGGGGTGAAGTTGAAGTAGTGGTAGAAACTGGCCACCCCGGTCACTTTCGCCGACGGAATCTGCATCAGCGTCGACACCGCATCCATCTGTTCGCGCCCCAGGTAGCCGTTGTGGTCCTGCACCTTGTGCAACACGGCGATCAGGTAGCTCTCCGGGTTTTTCTTTGCGCGGCACTCCTCGATAAACCGGACGATCTCGCCCGGCAGGACCGCTTTGGCCTTGGCCAGTTCCTGCTGCATCAGTTCGGATGTCATTTCACACCTCGCGGGTACTTGGGCTGGTAATGCGTGTGCAGGAGTTCGTGCGCCCGGTGACTGTTCGGCGCGCCCAGGAACTCCTCGTACAGCTTCATGATCGACGGGTTTTCATGCGACTTGCGCAGCGTCTTCTCCCGGTCGATCGTGTAAAGCGCCTTGGCGCGCAACCGCGCCAGGTTCGGGTCGAGGACGTGCATGCCGCGCGGCGGATACGGCTGGCCGCCGCCCGCGACGCAGCCGCCCGGACAGGCCATGATCTCGATCAGGTGGTACTCCTTCTCGCGACTCATCACGCGGTCCAGCAGCGTCTTGGCGTTCTGGAGCCCGTTGGACACGCCGATATTGATGATCGTCCCATCGATATCGATCGAAGCCTCCTTGACGCCCTCCACGCCGCGCACCATCTCGAAATCGAGTTGCTCGAGCTCCTTGCCCGTCACCTTCTCGTAGGCCGTGCGCAGGGCGGCCTCCATCACGCCGCCGGTGGCGCCGAAGATATCGCCCGCGCCTGAGGACTCGCCCAGGGGGGAATCGAACGAGCCGTCCGCCAGGTCGCGGAAGTCCACGCCGAGGCATTTCAGCATCCAGATCAACTCGCGGGTCGTCAGCACCGCATCCGTGTAAGGCGCGCCCCAGGGCGTCTTGTGCTCGGGGCGGCCGACCTCGAACTTCTTGGCCGTGCAGGGCATGATCGCCACGACGAAAACCTTCTTCGGGTCGAGATCCTGCTGCTCGGCATAGTAGCTCTTGAGCAACGACGACATCATGCTCATGGGCGACTTGCAAGTGGAGGCATACGGGATCAGTTCCGGGTAGAACCGCTCCATGAAACCGACCCAACCCGGCGAACAGGAGGTGATCAGCGGCAGTTTCTCCTTGTTCTGCAGGCGGTGGATAAACTCCGTGGCCTCTTCGACAATGGTCAGGTCGGCGGCGAAATTCGTGTCGAACACCTTGTGGAAACCCGCCATGCGCAGGGCGGTGACCAGTTTGCCGGTCACGGGCGTGCCGGGCTCGTAGCCGAAACCCTCGCCGATCGTCGCGCGGATCGCCGGCGCCGTCTGGACCACCACGTGCAGGTCCGGATTGGCCAGCGCCTCGAACACCGACTCGGTCGCGTCCTGCTCGACGAACGCCGCCGTCGGGCAGACGTTGACGCACTGCCCGCAGTGGATGCAGACCGAGTCGATCATGTTGCACCCGTGGGCGGGCGTCACCGTGTTGGTGAAGCCGCGGTGCTGCTGGTGCAGATTCTGCACGCCCTGCACCTCCTCGCAGACCCGCACGCACCGGCCGCACAGGATGCACTTCTCCGCGTTGCGCTGCACGGGCGACGACTGGTCGATCGCAAACCGTTTGCGTTCGCCCTGGAACAGGCGTTCGCGCACACCCAGGTCATAGGCCAGCTTCTGCAATTCGCAGGTCCCGTTGCGCTGGCAGGTCTGGCAGTCCATCGGATGGTTGTCCAGGATCAGCTCGACCACGTCGCGGCGCAACCGGCGCAGCAGCGGGGACGAGGTGCGCACCTTCATGCCCTCGCCCACCGGGAAGCTGCACGACGCCACGGGGTTGCGCTGCCCCTCGGCCTCCACCACGCATACGCGGCAGGCGCCGATCACGCTCAAGTCGGGGTGGTAGCACAACCGCGGCACGTTGACATTGATCGAGTCCGCCGCCTGCATGATGGTCCAGGTGGAGGGCACGGTCGCCTTGACGCCGTCGATCCACAGCGTAACTTTTTTCTCGGTCGTCATGATTACTTCCTCTTCACGGCATCGAACTTGCACGCTTCAAAACACTGCCCGCACTTGATGCAGCGGGATTGGTCGATTGTGTGCATTTCCTTGGGCTTGCCTGCAATGCACTGCACCGGGCACTTCCGCCGGCAGGCGCCGCAACCGACGCATTTTTCGACATCGATCGTGTAGGTGATCAGCCCCGCGCAGACGCCCGCCGGGCAGCGTTTCTCGCGGATATGCGCCTCGTACTCGGCGCGGAAATGCTTGATCGTGCTGATGACGGGATTCGGCGCCGCCTGGCCCAGCCCGCAGAGCGACGTTTTCTTGATGGTATCGCCCAGGCGCAGGAGTTTCTCGATGTCGCCTTCCCGGCCCTGGCCCGCCGTGATGCGCTGCAGGATCTCCAGCATGCGCTTGGTGCCCTCGCGGCAGGGCGTGCACTTGCCGCACGACTCGTCCTGCGTGAAGTCCAGGAAGAAACGCGCCATGTCGACCATGCACGCGTCCTCGTCGATGACGATCATCCCGCCGCTGCCCATGATGCTGCCGGCCGCCGCCAGGCTCTCGTAATCGACCGGCGTGTCCAGGTAGGACTCGGGCAGGCAGCCGCCCGCCGGTCCGCCGGTCTGCACGGCCTTGAACGCCTTGCCATTGGCAATGCCGCCGCCGACCTCGAACACCACCTCGCGCAGGGTCGTGCCCATCGGCACCTCGACCAGGCCGGTGTTCTTGACCTTGCCGGCCAGCGCGAACACCTTGGTGCCCTTGCTCTTTGCGGTGCCGATCGAGGCGAACCACTCCGGCCCGTCCAGGATGACGACCGGGACGTTGGCGAACGTCTCGACGTTGTTGATGACCGTGGGTTTTCCCCATAGCCCGGAGACCGCCGGGTAGGGCGGCCGCGGCCGCGGCGAACCGCGCTGACCCTCGATGGAGTGGATCAGCGCCGTCTCCTCGCCGCAGACGAAGGCGCCGGCCCCCAGGCGGATCTCGATGTCGAAATCCGTGGCCGTCCCGAAAATGCCCTTGCCGAGGAATCCGGCCTTGCGCGCGGCCGCGATGGCCAGTTCCAGGCGCTTGATCGCCAGCGGATATTCCGCGCGGATGTAGATGTAGCCCTGCTTCGCGCCAATGGCATACCCGCCGATGATCATGCCCTCAATGATCGTGTGGGGGTCGCCCTCGATCGTGCTGCGGTCCATGAACGCGCCCGGATCGCCCTCGTCGGCGTTGCAGATGATGTACTTCTCGTCGCTCTTCTGGGCGGCCGCAAAATTCCACTTCACCCCCGTCGGGAAACCGCCGCCGCCGCGCCCGCGCAGGCCGGACTTGGTCAGGGCGTTGACGACATCCAGGGGCGTCATCTCGGTCATGACCTTGACCGCGGCTTCATACCCGCGGACGGCCAGATATTCGTCCAGGCTCTCGGGATCGATGATGCCGCAGTTGCGCAGGGTCATGCGCAGTTGCTTGCCGAAGAAGTGCACGTCGCCGAACACGGGAAAGAACCGGTTCGTCAGGCGCTCGCCGGTCCAGACGTTCTCGGATACCGGCCGATGCCCCTTGAGGTGCTCCTTGACGATGCGGGCGGCCACCTCGGGGGTGAGTTTCTTGTAGACGACCCCGTCGGGATACACGTAGGCGATGGGCCCCTGTTCGCAGAGCCCGTGACAGGCGGACCGCGTGATCTCCACCTTGCCGCCCAGTCCCTGCTTCTCGATGGCATCGAGAAAGCTCTTCTCCAGGTCCATGGCATGGCCCTTGAGACAGTGGATGCCGCCGCACAGGCTGATCGTGTACCGGGGCGGCTTGGCGCCCCCGGCCTTGTGGCGCATGGTCCATTCCTCGACCGGCTTGCCGCCCAGGATGTGCTGCTCGAACACCTTCTCGATCTTGTCGGGCGTCATGTAAATGTATTTGGTCGGCACCGCGTTCGAGCTCAGCACTGTAACCACCGGCTCCATGTCGCACTTGCCCGTGCAGCCCACGCGGCCGAGAACCACGTCCTTGACCTGGTGCTTGCCCAGCAGTTCGCCCAGTTTCTTCGCCACCTCGTTCGCGCCGGCCGCGTTTTCGCACGTGGCCGACCCGACCGTGATGCGCACCTTCGCCTTGAACTTGTTCTCAAAGATCCGCATCGCGGCCTTACGGCGCAAGTCCAGCAATTGTTCCATCGGTTTGTTCATACCGGTCATTCCTCTCGTCACTCAATACCGCGGTTCGTTGATCTTCACCGCATACGCCAGTTCCCGCAGGCTGGCGACCACGCGCGCGTCGACCACCGGCACCTTCTTCGGCACAATCAAATGCGCCGACGTCAGGTTCAACAGTCCGCGCACGCCCGCCAGGATCAGTTGATCCGACACCCGTTGGGCGGCGGCGTGCGGCACCGTCACAATGCCGATGTCGATATCCTGCCCGCACACCACGCCGGGCAGATCGTCCATGCCCTGCACCACCAGCCGGCCGACCTTCTTGCCGATCACCGTCGGGCTGGCATCGAAAATCCCGCAAATCCTGAACCCCTGCCGGGCGAACTCCTCGTGCTGCGCCAGCGCGCGCCCCAGATTCCCGGCGCCGACCAGCACGCAGCAGACCTCGTGATCCGCCCCCAGCGTCTGCGCCAGCGACGTTTCCAGCCCCACCGTCGAATACCCGCGCTTCGAGATCCCGCAGAAATCGATATGCGACAGATCCTGCCGCACCGTCGAACTGGTCAGCCCCAGCGCCTCGCCCAGTTCCGCCGACGAGACCCATTCCACGCCCGTCTGACGCAACCGCTGCGCATGCGCCAGGTACTTCGGCAGACGCCGAACCACCGTGGGCGGAATACGCGCCGGCAATTTCTGAATGGACTCGGTCATAGGAACGGCTCGGAAAAACGGCAACCACCATACCGGAACCCGTCGCGTTCGTCAAACATTTAACGTTATAATTTTCACATTTTTTGCCAGGCGGGGCAGAGTACAGCGTCACGTTGCAGGGAAAGGACTGTTCCGCCGCCCATCATAATCGTAATCTTGATCGTGATGAGCGATTTGCCATTCCCTGAAACCTGATACCGAACCCCAAACCGTGAACCAGGAACACTCCCTCCACCTTCCACTCCCCCTTCCCCATGAACCTCTACCCACTTGTTCTTGACCCCGCCTACAAGGACTATATTTGGGGCGGCCGGCGCATTCCCGTTGTCTATCACCGCCCCCTGCCCGATGGCATCTGTGCGGAGTCGTGGGAGGTGTCGGACCGCCCGGAGGGACCCAGCCGGATCATGAACGGTCCGCTGGCGGGTGCCACCCTCGGTGACGTCATCCACCGGTTCGGCCCGGCGGTGGCGGGCACCCGTGGCGCGTTCCCGTTGCTCGTCAAACTCATCGATGCGCGTGAACGGCTGAGCGTCCAGGTCCATCCGGATGACCGGTCCGCGCCGTCATGCGGCGGCGAACCAAAGACCGAAGCCTGGCACGTCCTTGACGCGGCCCCCGGCGCCCAGGTGTTTGCCGGCCTCAAACCGGGCGTCACCGCGGCCGCCTTCCGCGCCGCCCTGGCCGCGACACGCCTGGAAGACTGCCTGCGGGCTGTGCCGGTGCAGACGGGGGACACGCTCTTCATCCCCGGCGGCCGCGTGCATGCCATCGGCGAGGGTTGCCTCCTGCTGGAGGTCCAGCAGAACTCAAACACCACGTACCGGGTGTACGATTGGGGACGCCTCGGCCACGACGGCCGGCCCCGCGAATTGCATGTCGAAAAGGCTTTCCAGGCGATCCGGTGGGACGATGCCGGCGAACCGAAGACGGTGCCGCATCCCCTGTCCGGCCCGGATGACGCCGCAAGTCTGGAACTGGTCGTGTCACCCTACTTCCGGATCGAACGGCTTGACCTCGCGGGACCGCGCGCCTGCCGTCATGACGGCCACAGTTTTCACGCACTTTTCACGGCGGGCGGCGCCATCACGGTCGAGTCAGACGGGGAACCGGTGCACGTCCCCTTCGGTCGGTCATGCCTGATTCCGGCCGCCATTCGCGAATATCGGCTGACGCCCCACGCGCCCTGCCAGGTGCTGCGGATCAGCGTGCCGTAAGAGCAGACTGCAGACCACAGACCGAAGACCAAAGACAGGCTCCAGCAGAGTCTGCAGTCTGTAGTCTGCAGTCTGCGGTCTGTAGTCTGCAGTCTACGGTCTTCCTTCCCTCAGGCCGGTGACCGCCACGGCTAAGCCGGCCAGTTCGCCGATCTTGCCGCCCAGCGAACTGGGCTCGATTTTGCAGACCTTCAGCGGCCACTCCCAGGTGTACTTCGGCAGTTTGTCGCGGATCGGCCCCATGACGAAATCGCCGCCATGGATGGCAATCGTGCCGAGCAGGACAACGTCGGGATTGAGGATCATGATCAGGTTGCCGATGCCCTGCGCCACACGATCGGTGAACTGATCCCACTCGGCGAGGGCGAAGCGGTCGCCCTCGCGCGCCGCCATTTCGAACGCCTTGAGATCGATCTTGTCAATCCCGCCCGCCAGGTCGACCAGGCGGGTTGAGATGTTGCCGTCGCGGATGGCGGCCTTCAACCGCTCGGCGACATTCCGTCCGCCCACGTAGGCCTCCCAGCACCCGCGCTGGCCGCAGCCGCACGGCGGGCCGTTCGGATCGAGCGTATGGTGGCCCACCTCGCCGCCCGTATCCGTGGCCCCCTGGATCAGGGCGCCATTGACAATGATCCCGCCGCCCATGCCCGTGCTGAAGGTCAGGTAAACGAGGTTCTTCGTCCCGCGGTGGGCGCCAAAGAGCATTTCGGCCAGGGCGCAGGCATTGGCATCGTTATTGCAGAACACGGGCGCCTTAAAGGATTTCTGCACCAGGGCCACGATGGGCACATCGTGCCAGCCGGGGTTGTTCGGCGGGGCGAGCAGCACACCACGTTTGCAGTCCAGCGGACCGGGCGCGGAGATGCCGATGGCGTCGAGTCGCTCGGCCGGCAATCCGGCCTTGCCGATCACGTCGTGGCACAACTCGATCAGTTCCTTGCGGTAGCGCTCAATCGTGTCGCACGCCGTGGGAATGCGTTTGGACGCCAGGATCTCGCCGCGGTCATTGCCGAGGCACACCGCCGTTTTGGTTCCGCCGATATCGATGCCCAGTAGATTCATCGTTCCACTCCTCTGCGCCCATGCATCGTGCAACCTACCAGACGGTTCCGGCACGCGCAAGGCGTCGCGGGCGACCCCGCTTTTTCCTGCTTTACACATGGCCCCGCCCTGTCGAGACTGAAGGGATGAATTTCAACTGGCGCAAGGCGGCCGTCTGGCTCGCCACCGGGTTCGGGCTCGGATACAGTCCCGTGGCGTCCGGCACAGCGGGCACCCTGCCCGGCCTGCTGATTGTGGCAGTGATCTGGTCACATGGCCTGGTGGCCCAGATCGTCGCCGCCCTCGTGCTCGCCGTGCTGGCCGTGCCGCTCTGCGACATTGCCGAGGCGCATTTCAAGAAGAAGGATGACGGCCGCATCGTGGCGGATGAGTTCATGACCTTCCCGATCTGCATGATCGGCCTGCCGCTGGAGCCCTGGGTGCTCGCCATGGCCTTCTGCTCCAATCGCGTGTTCGACATTCTCAAGCCGCCGCCCGCCCGCGGATTGCAGGCCCTGCCCGGCGGGTTCGGGATCGTCATTGACGATGTGTTCGCGACCCTTTACAGCCTGGCCGCCAATCATCTGGCGTATTGGCTCATGGTGCGGTACTTGCTGAGTTGAGCGGAAACAACGACTCAGGAGCCAGAATTCAGGAGTCAGAATCGAGAATGAGGAGATTCGTTCTGAATTCTGGATTCTGTCTTCTGACTACTGCGCAATGATAAGCGGCAAAAGATCTCAAGGGAAGGCCCCTTCATGAAAGTCTCGATTGTCGTTCCCGTCTACAATGAGCAGGATAATGTCCTGCCGCTGGCCGAAGAGTTGAACCGGCTCATCACCGCGCTCCCCGACCTGGAAGTGCTGCTGGTCGACGACGGCAGTCGCGACCAGACCTGGAGTCGCATCCAGGAGGCGCACGCCCGGTTCCCCTGCGTGCATGGAATCCACTACGACCGCAATCGCGGCCAGAGTTCGGCCATGCTGGTCGGCCTGACGCACGCCGCCGGAGATGTGGTGGTGACCATCGACGGCGATCTGCAGAACAACCCGGCCGACATCCCCCGCCTGGTGGCCGAGTTGGGCGACAGCGATGTGGTTTGCGGCTACCGCGCGAAGCGGAAAGACACCTGGGCGCGCCGGGCGGGCTCACGGCTGGCCAACCGCGTGCGCAACTGGGGCACGCAGGACGGCATCCGCGACACCGGTTGCAGCCTGAAGGCGTTCCGCAAGGCCTGCGTGGCCGACCTGCCACCCGTCGAAGGCGTTCACCGGTTCATGCCGGCGTATTTCAAACTCAACGGACGCCGGATCAAGGAAATGGCCGTCGACCATCGTTTGCGCACGCACGGCCAGTCGAAATACACCAACATGAAGCGGCTGCCGCGCACGATTTACGATCTGTTCGGCTTCGTGTGGTACCGCAAACGCTACCTGCGCGCGCTGGCGGAGACGGAAATCAGTCGCCTGTAGACGCTGCGGCTACAGTTTGGACGCGAACGAGTCGGCGATCACGACGGAACCTTCCTCGGTCGGATGCAGCCCGTCGTCCTGCAATAAGGCCGACGGGGAACCGAATTCGCTCTCAAGATCGCACAGGGCGGCTCCGGTCTGGCCCGCCAGGGTCCGGATGCGCCGGCTCAGTTCCTGCGCCCCACCCGCGAACAACTCGTGGAGCCCCTGCATCGGGGTCAACGTGGCAATGATCGGGACCGAATGATTCGCCTTGCAGGCCTCAATGATGGCGCCCAGGGCGCCGGTTGTGCTGTCGGGGCCGTTTCCGCTGATCACGTCGTTCGCGCCGTACAGGATCAGCACGTAACCGGGCTTCTCATCCGCCAACACGCCGCCGATGCTGCCGGCGCCATCGCCGGCCGTGGCCCCGCCGCTTCCGTGGTTGATCACCGTCTTTCCGGTCATTCCCGCCAGGATCGACGGATACGGGGTGACGCCGGAGCCTTCGGTGATGCTGTCGCCCATCGCGACGATCAGATCCGGGTTGTTGTCGCCGAAGTCGTGCCCGTCGCCCGAACCTCCGCCCCCGCTGTCGCAACCGGGCCCCAACACCATGACAGCCGCCACCAGTACGCCCGCCATACCGCACAACCGCTGCATCATATCGTGTCTCCCAAAGGTTTGCGCAGACTAACATCCCCCCAACGCCAGCGTCAACGACGGTCACGGACCCGCAACCAGCGGACAAACCAGCGGACAGGGTCACCTTTTCCTTGCCGTTTCGCCCCGGTTTTCCGTATAGTGACAGCTTCAAATTGGAATCGAAAAAGCGCAAGACGACTCAAGAAGGGATGCTCATGGACTACGGACTTACCGAAACCCAGGTCATGATTCGCGATCTGTGCCGACAAATCGCACAGGAAAAGATCAAGCCCATCCGCGAGCACTATGACGAGGTCAACGAGTTCCCGCACGAGATCGTCAAGGTTTTCGCCGACGCCGACCTCTGCGGCGTCTACATTGAGGAGCAGTTCGGCGGGCTCGGCGGCGGCATCATGGAACTGTCCGTGACGGTCGAGGAGTTGTCCAAGGTGTGCAGCGGCATCGCCCTGGCGCTGGCCGCCACGGCGCTCGGGACGTTCCCGATCATCCTGTTCGGCACCGACGAACAGAAGAAGAAATACCTCCCGCGCATTGCGTCCGGCCAGTCCCTGGCGGCATTCGGCCTGACGGAAGCCAACGCGGGCAGCGACGCCGGCGGCATCCGGACCACGGCCGTTCTGGACGGCGACCACTATGTGCTCAACGGCACCAAGCAGTGGATCACCAACGGCGGCGAAGCCGAGATCTACAGTATCGTGGCCATCACCAACAAGGCAAAGGGGCCCCGCGGCGCCTCCGCGTTCATCGTCGAGAAGGGCACCCCGGGGTTCACCTTCGGCAAGAAGGAGAACAAGATGGGAATCCGGGCCTCGGCGACCCGCGAACTGGTGTTCCAGGATTGCCGCATCCCGAAGGCCAACCTGCTGGGCAAAGAGGGGATGGGGTTCATCGTGGCGATGAAGACGCTGGATAGCTCACGCCCGGGCGTGGCCGCACAGGCGCTGGGAATCGCCGCCGGCGCCCTGGACGAGGCGGTCGCGTACAGCCGCCAGCGCCGCCAGTTCGGCAAGCCGATTTGCTCCTTCCAGGGCGTCCAGTTCATGCTGGCCGACATGGCCACCCAGGTCGAGGCGGCCCGCACCATGATCTACTCCGCCGCGCGCTACATCGACAGCGGCGCCAAGGATATCAGCAAGATCTCGGCCATGTGCAAGCTGTTTGCCTCCGACACCGCCATGAAGGTCACCACGGATGCGGTGCAGATCCTTGGCGGGTATGGGTATATGAAGGAATACCCCGTGGAGAAGATGATGCGCGATGCCAAGATCACCCAGATCTACGAGGGCACCAATCAAATCCAGCGCGAGGTGATCGGTCTGGCCCTGATCAAGGAATCGGCGGCCCAGAAGTAAACAGTCCCCGACGATCGGGGGGGGGCGCCAGCGGCATCCAGGGGGAACAGGGCATGGGCCAACGGTCATGAGCGCCTCGGGCAATATCCTCCAGCACATCCGGATGTTCGTGACGGATGCCGACGGCACGTTGCTGGGCCGCCGCCCCGAATTCGCGCAGTACCGCGCCTTTCGCGTCAAAATTGACGAACTGCGCGCCCAGCACCGGACCGTCTGGGTGGTTTGCACAGGACGCAGCCAGCGCAGTTTCAACGGCGTGTTCCTCCCCATGCGCACGTTCGGCATCGTGCCGGATTACGTCATCACCCGCCACGCCTACATCTACGAGAAGGTCCGCATCGGCTACAAGCCGCACTGGATATGGAACCTGCGGGTGCTCCGGCTTCAATGGCAGGACGCGTGGCGCGTCAGCCGTGCCATCCCGCGACTGCGTCGCGCCGTGTTGTCGCGCAACCCTTTCGCCCGGGTGGTGGCCCAGACCGGAACGCGCATCTGCTTCAAGTTCGACGACGACGGCGCCGCCAATTTCGGGGCCGAGATCATCAACCGGGAAGTGCAGCCCTTCAAGCACCTGCAGGTCTTCCACCATCTGCGCGAGGTCGATGTGCGCACGGTGCCCTTTACCAAGGGACTGGCGGTGATCGAACTGGCCCGGCATCTGAATATCCCCCCCGACCGCATCCTGGTCGTGGGCGACGGCCACAATGACATCAGCATGATGGAGATGCACCCGGGCATCCACACCGCCTGCCCCTCGAACGCCGCGCCGGAGGTCATCGAAACCGTCCACCGGACCGGAGGTCACATCGCCGCCAGCCGCAGCCTGGGCGGCGTCATGGATATTCTGACGGCCTTCGAGACCGGCGCCATCAACTCCCTTCTGCCGGAGCACTGGCAGGCGATCCGCGACACGGCCAACCCGATCAAACTCCCCAGCGATGCGCTGCACCGGATACGCCAGGGCCTGTTCGGGATGATGCTCCTCGTGGCGGCCCTGTACACGACCATGGTTGTGCTGGCCAGTTTCGGCATGATGCCGTTCGGCTCGGTCATCATGAAACCCTACCTGGCCCTGGTGGCCTGGCTGGAACGTCTGATCAACTGGATTCGCGGGTAAGCCTTATGCACATTGGATTCATCGGCGCCGGGAAGATGGCGGAAGCCATGGTCGCCGGCTTGATTGCCAGGCAGTTCGCACAAGCGGGCGACATTCTCGCCAGCGATGTCAACGGGGAGCGCCTGGACGCCCTGCGCGACCAGTACCGCATCGGCGTCACGACGGTCAACGCCGAGGTCCCGGCGCATGCCGATTTGCTCGTGCTTGCCGTCAAACCCCAGCAGCTCGACATCGTGCTACGCGACCTTGCGCCGCACGTGACGCCCGATCATCTCGTGATGTCGATCGCCGCCGGCAAACGCACCGGCTGGCTGGAATCCCTGCTCCCCGCCGGGCGCATCGTGCGTGTGATGCCCAATATCGCCTGCCTCGTGGGCGAAGGCGCAAACGTGTACACCCGCGGCGCGCGCGCCTCCGAGGATGATGCGGCGCTGGTGCATGAGGTGCTCGGCTGCTGCGGCCTCGCGCTGGAACTGCCCGAAGCGCAGTTCGATGCCGTGACGGCCCTCAGCGGCTCCGGCCCGGCATTCTTCGCCTGGGTGCTCGACCGGTTCGTCGACGGCGCCATGCTGGAAGGCCTCCCGCGCGACCAGGCGTTGGTGCTGGGCGCCCAGACCATGCTCGGCGCCGCGCGCCTGCTCCTGGCCACCGGCGACGAACCGGCCGCCCTGGCCGCCTCGGTGACGTCCGCCAGGGGGACCACCGCCGAAGGCCGCGCCGTCCTGGAAAACGATGCCGTCGCTGACCTGCTCAGGCGCACCATCCAGGCCGCCGCCCGCCGCAGTCGCGAACTGAGCCAACCCTGAACACCGCCGGAGTTCCCCCACGCCATGGCCCGAACCGAGACGACCCCCGCCACCGCCGAAACCATGTCGCGCCAGCAGCGCGATATCTCCGTATCCGAGTTCTTCCTGAAGAACCGGCACCTGCTGGGATTCGACAGCCCGCGCAAAGCCCTGTTGACCGCCGTCAAGGAGGCGGTTGACAACGCGCTCGACGCCGCCGAAGAGGCCGGCATCCTGCCCGAACTCAGCGTCGAAATCACCCAGATCGCCGGGAAACGGTTCCGCATGGAGGTGACCGACAACGGGCCCGGCATCGTGCGCCAGCAGGTGCCCCGGATCTTCGCCAAGCTGCTGTACGGCTCCAAGTTCCACCGCCTTCGCATGTCGCGCGGGCAGCAGGGCATCGGCATCAGCGCCGCCGGCATGTACGGGCAGCTCACCACCGGCATGGCCACGCGCATCCTCACCAAGCTCCCCCGCGGCAAACAGGCGCACCACATCGAGGTGCAGATCGACACCCGCAAGAATACGCCGACCATCCTCAAGGATGCCGAGATCGAGTGGGCGCCGGCCTTCCCGCGCCAGGCGGCGGATGGAACCTGCGCCGCGCCGGCGGTGGCCGCGCATGGCACCTCCGTGGCGATCGAGATGGAAGCCCAGTACATCCGGGGCCGGTTGTCGGTCGACGAGTACCTGCGCCAGTGCCTGGTCGCCAACCCCCACCTGCAGCTTCACTTCCGGGTCAATCTGCTGGACAAGGAGGTGGAAACCGAGGACGGCAAGGCGGCGCCGCTGGTCGAGGGCCAGTGGATCTCCTGGACGCGCCTCGCGAATCAATTGCCGAAGCCGCCGCTCGAAATCAAGCCCCACCCGCACGGCGTCGAACTCGGCCTGCTCATGCAGATGCTGCGCGACACCGAGTCCCGCACGATCCGGTCGGCGCTGGCCGAGGACTTCTCCCGCGTCAGCAGCGCCACGGCCCTGGCCGTCTGCGAACGGGCCGGCGTGGATCCCAAAGCCAACCCGCGCCGCATCGCCACCCGCGAGATCGAGACGCTCTTCAAGGCCATCAACGACACCAAGCTCATGCGCCCCCCCACGGACTGCCTGTCGCCCATCGGCGAGGAACTCATCGCCGCGGGGCTGGCCAAGGAGGTGCAGGCGGACTTCGTCACGGCGGTCACCCGCGACCCGACCGTCTACCGCGGGAACCCCTTCCAGATCGAGGTCGGCCTGGCCTATGCCAAACCGGGCGATGACGAGACGCTTGGCGCCGACGATCCGGTGCGGGTCCTGCGCTTTGCCAACCGGGTGCCCCTGCTCTACATGAATGGCGCCTGCGCGATCACCAAGGCCATCACCGGCGTCAACTGGCGAAACTACGGGCTGCCCCAGCCGCGCGGCGCCCTGCCCGTCGGCCCCGTCATCCTCCTCGTCCACATCGCCAGCGTCTGGGTCCCCTTCACCAGCGAAAGCAAGGAAGCCATCGCCCACTATCCGGAAATCATCAAGGAAATCGGGTTCTGCGTGCAGGAGTGCGGCCGCCGTCTCTCCGTCCATCTCAGCCGGCGCCGCCGTTCGGACGAACTGGAACGCAAACGGTCGCACATCGAGAAGTACATCCCGCACCTGGCGCTGGGGCTCAAGGGCATCCTCGATCTTGCCGACAAGGATGAGCATCGCGTGGTGACGAATCTCAAGGCCATGCTCGAACGCACGCATCTGGAGACCTGATCGGCGCGCCGGGGGCGCTCCGAAGGCTGTGGCCGGTTAGCCTGTAGGCTGTAGGAAACCATGAAGAAAACACCCGTAGCCAAAAAGAAGGGCGTCCCACGGAAGGCCCCGCCCGGCGATACAACGCTCGTTACCTCCCGCGCGGGCGTCGCGGAACGAATCCTGCGCGTCGGCAAGGAGGTGTACGACGACATCGTCAGGAAGACCCGCAAGCCGTCCCTGCGCTTCCCCATCCGCTCGCTGAGCAACGTCAAGTATGACCCGAAGACCGGCTATTTCGAGATTCGCGGCAAGACCGCCACCCGCACGCTGAGCTATAACACCGTCAAGACGTTCGCCCAGTCCATGCGCCTGCTGGCGACCACCAAGAAGGACCTGCTGGACAAGAACGACATCGCGGGCAAACGCGAGATCTACTACAACAGCAAAAGCTGGGGCGAGTGCCGGTTCGACGAGCAGCCCGAGAGCGACACCCTGCTGGACGACATGGAAGCCATGCTCGGCGTGAACCGCGAGCAGATCGGCTACATTCCCGAGGAGCGCGGCGGCGACGTGGCGGGGCCCCTGACCGTCATCGACATGAACCCGTCCAGTCGCGAGGAAGTCCGCATCAACTGCGCCAAACTGGGCACCGGCGCCTGGAGCATCCCATCCCGCGTCGAGCACCTGGGCTTCGAGTGCAAGGCCAAGTTCATCCTGGTCATCGAGACCTCCTCGCTCTTCCAGCGGCTCGTGCATCATCGCTACTACGAGACCGCCAACTGCGTCCTGATCTCGATGAGCGGCGTGCCCACCCGTGCCTGCCGCCGGTTCATCCGCCGGCTCGCGGACGACCGGAAGCTGCCGGTGCTGGTGTTCACCGACGGCGACCCCTACGGGTACTGCAACATCTACCGAACGCTCAAGGTGGGATCAGGCCAGGCGGCCCACATCAACCGCTATTTCTGCGTGCCACAGGCCCACTACCTGGGCGTGACGCCGCAGGACATCATCGACTACGACCTGCAGGACGCCACGCACCCGCTGGAAGACGTCGACATCAAGCGCGCGCGGGACGCCATGAAGAACGATCCCTTCATCAAGCATCACAAGGAATGGCAGGATGCCCTGAACCAGATGCTCAAGATGGGCGTTCGCATCGAGCAGCAGGCGTTCGCCAAACACGGCCTCAACTACGTCCTCGACACCTATCTGCCAGACAAGATCAAGAAAGGCAGATATCTGCCGTAACGAGTGAAGGAGACGGATGAGGCCATCCGCCCCACATCAAGCGCATGGGTTTGCCCTTGTGGCTGTGTTGAGCCGGCCATATGATTGGCGGCATGAAACGGGTTGCCGAGTTGCTGAACGCGATGCGAGATGCCGGAGTCATTTCCGAATATGCGCTGTTCGGCGCGGCGGCCCAAATGCGCTACACGGAGGCGACGGCAACACTCGACGCGGATGTATTGGTCGCGGTGCCTTCTTCGGAGCGACTCGATGTTCTCGCGCCCATCTATGCGTTTTGTGCCGCACGCGGCTACACTCCTGAAGGGGAAGCCATTCGGGTGGGCGTCTGGCCGGTTCAGTTCATTCCCACATTCAGTCCCTTAACCGAAGCTGCTATGAGAAATGCCGAGACGGCCGACTATGAAGGAGTACCTTTCCGAGTCGTCCGTGCCGATTATCTCGCCATTATGGCTCTTAGTGTTGGTCGAGCCAAGGATTTCGCTCGCGTGCTCGCCTTGCTGGAAAGCGACAGCGTCTCCCGAGAGCAAATCATCGACCTTGCCCGCCAACACGGTCTTCAGGAAGCTTGGAGCCGCTTCGAAAGGCGATTCCTATATGAATAGCACCCAGCAACTGTTGGATCGCCAGGCTGCATGGCAGAAGACGCGGGCTCGACTATCATGGCCCGACAAGATTCGCCAAGCCGAAACGCTCCGCGAAGCGCTCGTCGAACTGCGCCGATCGCGTCTCAGCCGGATTGCAGAGAACGCCGTGACGTCCGGACCTGTCGACGAGCATTGACCATGACTTCAGCCGCCCCATGGTGGCAGGATGCCCTGAACCAGATGCTCAAAATGGGCGTGCGCATCGAGCAGCAAGCGTTCGCCAAACACGGCCTCAACTACGTCCTCGACACCTACCTGCCCGACAAGATCAAGAAGGGCAAATATCTGCCGTAGGCATGCCGAGCATTGGGGTGATTCCGTTTGATGAGACGCTTCATCGGACCGCCCGTCAGCGACGATACCATGCCCCCTTGCCCGTGCCCTCCAGGGCCAACAGCCGCTTCCGGACCAGTCCCTTCATGTGGACCTTGACGGTGTTGCGGTTGGCGCCGGTCAACCGGCAGGCGTCACGCACGGTCACGCGGCCGTGCTCCCTCGCGATGGCAAGGATGTCCTGCGAGAGTTTCGGGATCTCCAGCAGGTCTTTCTCGTGGTCGAGCTTGCGGGACAAGACCTCGGTCTGCGTCTTCAGCGCTTGCAGGAAGAACACAAGCCAGTCATCCAGTCGGGAATTGTCGGCATGCAGGGTCGATTGCGCCCGCCGTAACGCAAGGTAGTAGCGGTCCTTGTTCTCCTCGATGACGCGCTCCAGCGAGCTGTAGGGCACGTAGAGGTAGCCCGCCTTGAGCAGGCACAGCGTCGTCAGGATTCGCGAGAGCCTGCCGTTGCCGTCCTGGAAGGGGTGGATGGCCAGGAAATGGACGATGAACACCGCGATCAGGATCAGGATGTGGTGATGGTTGGCGCGGGCCTCATGATCGAACCACTCGACCAGTTCCCTCATCTTCCGCGGCGTGTCGAAAGGCGTGGCCGTCTCGAAGATCACGCCCACATTCTTCCCGTCGATATCGAAGGCCGCCACGTCGTTCGGCAGTTTCTTGTATTCGCCCCGATGCCGTGCGTCCTTGGACGAGTACTCCAGCAGGATTTGGTGCAACTGCTTGACGTGGTTCTCGTCGAGAGGAATGTCACCGTAGGACCCGAACACGAGGTTCATGGCCTCGGCGTAGCCGGCCACCTCTTCCTCGTCCCGCGACCGAAAACGCTCGAGCCCCACGCCGGACAGGAGTCGCTCGATTTCGCCGTCGGTCAGCTTCGCACCCTCGATGCGGGTGGACGACCCGACAGATTCGATCGTCGCTACCTTGCGCAACAGGCTCAACCTGTCCGGCGCTATGTTCCGAAACGCCCTCCATGCCCCCTTAAACTCGTCGATACCCGTGACGAGACGGAGGATTTCCGGGCTAATCTTGACGGACATGGCATCCATAAAGTTACCCATATATACCCAAATAAGTGCGTGATCAAGCTCATTTTACGGGTGATTGTGGGTGTAGTTATGGGTGAGGCGCCTGCAAAACCTCCTTCGTCGGTTCTGCAAGCGCAGTATTCAGAAGCCAGAAGTCAGTATTCAGAATCGGAAACAATTCACTCGCAACGTCTTATACGCATTCTGACTCCTGGATTCTGAATTCTGAATTCGCTCTTGCAAACACCCCGGGGTTTTGCAAGAGCCTCTCACGTGTTAGCGAAGCCGAGACGTTCGCGTCAGCTTGACGCCACAGGCCACGTGTGATGACATAAGGTTGACCTTACCGAGAATAGCAGCCCATGCAGGAGTGTTCACACATGATGTTGCAGTCGTCCCGTTCTGGAACGCGGCGCATGGGCGCCATTCTGAGTCTCACCGCGGCACTCACCGTGGCAGCGGCGGCCCAGGTTTCCGCGCAGACCCTTGTCGACACGCTGCTCGGCGGTTACGACCGCATTCAGTCCGTGACCTGCGAGGTCGTCAAGGACGCCGAATCGGCCGGCCGCACCGTCAGGACTCTCAGCCGCATCTACTATCAGAAGCCGGACCGCCTGCATGTCGAGAATATCGCGCCGGTCCAGCGCCGGATCTTGGCTGACGGAACCAACTTCTTCAGCTTCATCGAGGGGGAACCGAAGGGCTTCACCCGCCCCATCAACCGCCTTGAACCGGATCTGCTCATCTCGCTGCGCAAGGTACCGGGCTCGCCGATGGAACACCTCCTGCGCCTCAAGGGCCTCGCCGAGACCCACCTGCCGCCCCTGCCGGAGTACCCGGTACGCCGCGGGTACGCCGCGGCGAAGACATTCGTCACCCTTGCCCTGGATGCCAGCAACCGGCTCGCCCGGATCGAGTTCTACCCCGACGCCGCCTGCACCGGGCTCACCGCACGCTGCGACTACAGCGGCTTTCAGGAAGCGTTGCCCGGCGTCTGGCTGATGACCGAGCACAGAAGCACGCTCAATGTCGGGGGGATTGAAAGCCGCGAAACAAGCCGTTATCACAACCTGGTCGTCAACGGAGCCATCGCTCCCAATCTCTTCAACCCGGGGCTGTTCTTCAAGGATGTCCCGTTCGTCACGGACTTCGGCGACCTCTACAAAGGCTTGTGACGGGCCACGGAAACTACCCAGGCAGTCAGGAGTCAGAATTCAGAAGTCAGAATGTGGATGAGACATTGCTCGTGAAAGGGTTCTGATGCTGAATCCTGAATGCTGGCTTCTGAATGCTGCGCTTGTAGAACCGACAAAGAAGGTTTTGTAAGCGCCTCTACAGACTACACCTTTTTGTGCGCCCAGCGCCCCGCGCGGAACCAGGCGGTCACCATCAGGCCGTTGACCGTGAGCGCCACCCCCACGGACCACCAGATGCCCAGCGTGGGGGGCGTCACCAGGTGCGCGAGCAGGATGGCCAGCGGCACCTGCACGCCCCACAGGCCGATGATCGTGGTCACCATGGGCGCCATCGTATCGCCGGCGCCCTGCAAGGCGCGGCCGAGGACGATCGAGAATGCGGCGGCGACATAGAAGAATGACGTCACCCGGAGATACGACGTCCCCTCCCGCACGACCTCGGCATTGGCGTCGAACACCCGGATCAGGGCCGGAGCCCACGTCACGAGGACCACGGCACTGGCCAGCATGATGCCGACATCAAGGCCGGTCGCCAGCCAGGCCACGCGGGCGGCCCGCTCCGGCTTGCGCGCCCCGAGATTCTGGCCCACCAGCGTCGCCGCCGCGTTGCCCAGGGTGAAGGCGGGCATGAGCGCAATCATGTGCAGTCGCGACCCGATCCCATACGCCGCCACCGCCACCATGCCGCAGCGGGCCACGATGCGCATCAGAACCGCGCTCATCAGGCTGCGCGAGAGCATCTGGCCGGAACTCGGGATGCCGATGCGAATAATCCGCCAGGCCACGTCCGGCGACAGCCGCCAATGCGCCGCCGTCAACCGCACGGGCGTACGGCCTGAGTGGAGCGCATGGAACACGACCGCCACGGCGGCCACCTCGGCGATGACCGTCGCCACCGCCGCGCCCGTCACACCCAGGCGCGGCACTCTATGCCAACCGTAAATCAGAAGGGGGTCCAGCGCGAGGTTCAACAGGTTCGACATGACCATCGCATACATCGGGATGACCGTATTGCCGGCGGCTTGCAGGATGCTGATGCCGACAAACAACACGAAGATGGCCGTGCTGCCGAGAAAAGACACTTTCAAGTACGCGGCGCCCAAGCGCACCACGTTTCCCTCCGCGCCCAGCAGACGGCACAGCGGTTCGGCGCAGAACCAGCCCGCGACCCCCGCCAGCGTACCGAACACCAGCGCGACCAGCAAAGATTGGCCGGCGCTTTCCGCGGCCTCATCCCGTTGCCCGGCGCCCACGCAACGGGACACCACGGCCACCGTGCCGGTCGACAATCCCATCACGACCGGGAAGAGCATCATCAGGATCGTGCCGCTCACCGCCAGTGCCGCCACGGCGTCCGACCCGAGGCGCCCCACCCAGAACAGGTCGATGACCGTCTGGGCGTTCTGGAGCATGGCGCTCACGAACATCGGTCCGGCCAGGCGCAACAGCCCCTTCAACAGGGGGCCTTCCGTGAGAGACGCAGGGTGGACGGGTGCATTCATGTACGCGATCAGTCTATCCCACCCGCCCGCATTGCGCCAAGGCGGATGCAAGAGCGGTGAAGGACACCGGTGGGAGGCAATAGGTGGGAGGTGCGAGGGGGGAGTTCCATTGGGGATTAGTTGCATTGGTAATTGCGATTCAATGAGCCGAATGCACCCAATGCCCCCTGCAATGAACCTAGCCCATCACCGTTTGCGCTTGTTGCGGCACGGGCCGGTTTGCTATTCCAGACCCGCAGCAGGGCGAGTGGTGGAATTGGCATACACGCAAGACTTAGGATCTTGTGCCGAAAGGCGTGCGGGTTCAAGTCCCGCCTCGCCCACCAGCCTTCGCTCGCAGCGTAGCAAGAGCGAAGGCTGTCCCGCCGTAGACCCGCGTCAGCGGGCGGAGGCGGACCCCAAAAGCCCAGCGCGCTGCGAGACTACGGCTTGGCATGCCAGCCCAAAGAGCCGACCTTCGCTCGCAGCGCAGCGCAGAGCGAAGGCTGTCCCGCCGTAGACCCGCGTCAGCGGGCGGAGGCGGACCCCAAAAGCCCAGCGCGCTGCGAGACTACGGCTTGGCATGCCAGCCCAAAGAGCCGACCTTCGCTCGCAGCGCAGCGCAGAGCGAAGGCTGTCCCGCCGGAGTCCCGCGTGGGCGCAAGGCAGTTCTGTGGGTCTTCCTCTCACACGTCGATTTGACTGGAACAGTCGGTCTTGGACAGGATTCACAGGATTGGACGGGATTTGGGTTGCCGTTGCCGACACATGCCCTTCCCTTCCGGCTGCTGCACTGAAATCCTGTAACATCCTATCTGTCAAACGATTCCCAGGGTGGACCCACACAGGTGCCTTGCGCCCGTCCCGCGTCAGCGGCCGAAATCCCTGTTGCACTCGGCCCGCTGGACGGGTAGTTTCTTTTCCCCAATCAAACAGGTATACTAAGCGCATGGACGACACCGCCAATTCACCCGACCCCGAGATCTCCCTGCCGGAGACGCCGCCGGCCGAAGCCGAGACGCCCGCCCTCGATCCCCGCGACACCGAAATCGCGGCCCTGAAGGACCGGCTCATCCGGCTGCAGGCCGATTTCGACAACTACCGCAAACGGGCCATTCGTGATCGGGAGGACCAGGCGCGCCGGGCCTGCGAACGCATCCTGGAGGATATCCTGCCGGTGCTCGATCATTTCGACCTCGGCCTGAAAGCCGCGCAAAAACACCATGTGAAGCACTCGGTCATCGAGGGCCTGGGCAGCGTCCTCAAGCAGTTTGAACAGGTGCTGGAGAAGGCCGGAGTGAAGGCGATCGAAACCGTGGGCCAGGTCTTCGACCCGCACCTGCACGAATGCGTGGCGCACCTGCCGTCCGAGGAGCGTCCCGACCACGTCATCATCCAGGAAACCCGCCGCGGATACCGCCTGGGCACCTACCTTCTCCGCGCATCCCAGGTCATCGTCTCAACGGGGCCGGCCAAAGGCAAGGAGCCGGCGGAAGCGGACGCAGGCAAAGACGAATGACGGCGAGGGAAAAGGCTCGGATGGAGCGGGAAATGCAGAACGTCCAACGCTCAACATCCAACTCCCAACGTTGAACGGGCGGAACCCTTACGCCTTACGCCTTGTGCGTTGAGTGTTGGACGTTGGTTGTTGGGCGTTTATGGCTGGTATCTCGGTCCCCCTACAGGCTCTTCAGGAAGCGCTCGAGGCGGTTCATCCCCTCATCGATATTGGCCATGCTGCAGGCGTAGGAGAGCCGGACATGGTCATCGGCGCCGAACGGAA
This sequence comes from uncultured Verrucomicrobiota bacterium, assembly GCA_964611575.1. Classification (GTDB taxonomy): domain Bacteria; phylum Verrucomicrobiota; class Kiritimatiellia; order CAIKKV01; family CAITUY01; genus CAITUY01. The sequence continues at coordinate 6,103 of CAZTAJ010000016.1, read as the reverse complement.
TACCGGGCACCAGCGCAACCTTTTCCTTCTCCAGCAACCGTGCGGCAAAGTCCACCGACTTGAGACCTGTCCCGCCGATATTCGGGAACACGTAGAACGCCCCCGTCGGTTTCACGCAGGTCAGCCCCGGCATTGCGGCCAGGCGCCCGTACAACACGTGCCGCCGCTCGTCGAACGCCTTGACCATGCGGGTGACGCAATCCTGGGACCCCCGCAGCGCCGCCACCGCGCCGTACTGGGCGAATGTGTTCGGCGAGGACGTGCTGTGACTCTGCAGCGCGGAAGCCGCCTTCACCAGTTCAATCGGCCCCGCAAAATAGCCCAGACGCCAGCCGGTCATTGAGTACGGCTTGCTGAACCCGTTAACCGTGATCGTGCGGCCCAACACCTCGGGCGACAGCGCCCCGATGCTCCACGCCTCGACACCGTCGTACACCATGCGTTCGTAGATTTCATCGGAAACGATGTAAAGGTTGTGTTTCAGCGCAACCCCGGCCAGGGCCGTCAACTCCGCGCGCGAATACACGGCGCCGGTGGGATTGGAGGGACTATTGATCACGACCGCTTTCGACCGGGGAGTGATGGCCGCCTCCAGTTCGCCGGGCGTCACCTTCAGCCCGCCGCCCGCGCTGCCGCGGACAAACACAGGCCGACCGCCCGCCACCCGCACCATTTCGGGATAGCTGAGCCAGAACGGCGCGGGGATGATGATCTCGTCGCCGGCGCGGCACAGCGCCATGAACACGTTGAACAGCGAATGCTTCGCACCATTGCTGACCAGGACCTGTTCAGGCTTGTAGACCAGCTTGTTCTCCGCCGCGAGTTTCTCGGAGATGGCGGCCCGCAACTCCGGCAGGCCGTCATTGGGGGCGTACTTCGTCTTGCCCTCGCGCAAGGCCTTGGCGGCAGCCTCCTTGATGTGCTCCGGCGTATCGAAGTCCGGCTCGCCGGCCGCGAACCCGCAGATCTTCTCACCCGCCGCCGCCAGGGCCTTCGCCTTGGCATCCACCGCCAGCGTCAATGACGCCGGAATCCCCGCCACCCGTTCATTGAGATCCATAGTATTTGTCCACCCACTCCCGAATTGTGTCCCGCCCCACGTCCACAATCTTCATTTCGCGGGCCGCATTCTCCGGCGAGTCGGAGGCATGCGCCGCGTTGACCATGATATCGCTGCCGAACTCGCGCCGCACGGAACCGGGCTGGGCCTTGGCCGGATCGGTCGGGCCCAACAGGTAACGGATCTTCTCGACGGCGCTCATCCCCTTGTAGATTAACGCCAGGCAGTTCTCAGACCCCAGCTTGGCCTTGTCGGCCTCCGCCACCTGCGAGGGCAGGTAGCCAGTCATGAACCGCACGACATCCTCGAACTTCTGGTCGCCCACCTGCGGGCCGAGTTGCTCGCCGATATTCGCCTTCAGGTCTTCCGACACCTGCAGACACAACTCGCGCTCCAGCAGGGCGCCGGCCTGATGGCCGACGATGCTTTTGAACTTATCGCGCAGCGCATGCCGGACCGGCCCGTAGAACTCCTCGGCCTGTGCCACGGTCATGCAGAACTTGCGCAGGCCCACGATCCGCAGCCCCGACCGGGACAGGAGATCGATGATGTGCCCCGGCCGGACGCTGGGGAAACGGAAGTTGTCCGGCTTGATCAGCACCAGGGTGCTCTGCACGCCCTCGCTGTCCGTCACGTCGTTGGCCGTATCCACCAGCCCGCCGTCCCGGTCGGAGTATTCGGCCCAAAGCCGCAACACGGTGGCGGCGCGCTCGACGGACGGCGCCACGAGTACCGCCGGCTCGAAGTAGCGCACGGACTTGTCCGCGTCGACGATGAAATCCCCATAGGTGTCGCGGATGGTCTCGCCGCCGACCCACCCGGCCCGCAGGTGACCGGTCGCCTCGCGCACCTTCTGGATGGCGTTCTCGCCCTCGAACAGCAGCAGCACCACGCGCCGGCGTTTCCCCGTCGTGGGGTCCGGCATGTAGTTCTGATTCACATAGTCGCCAAGCAGTCGGGCGAATTCGTTGTCGACCGACTGGCTGTCCAGCAGAGAGTTGGCGTAGCGCTCGGCCAATTCCCGGCTCGGTCCGAACATGCGGGCCGCAACCAGGTCAAGACCGGTCCGGCTCATGAGCCGGCCGATGACACCGCCCGTCCGTGACTTGGCGATGGTGTAGGGGTTGATCAACGCAAATGCGAGTTCGGAAGCCATGACTACCTTTCGGCGAAATTATTGGGGCGGAGTATCCACCCTCCCCCCCCGCGCAGGCAAGCCTAAATCGCCCCGCGACAGCCTAAATCGTCCGGAACCGCGTCATACCACGAGGTCGATGGCGTAACCTTCGCCCTCGGCCCGGATATCCGCCACGCCGGCGCAACCCTTCGGAACCCGCTGCGCCAGAATGCTGTACTCGGTGGAAACGCACCCGGCCGCAGGCAACCACCGGAAGGTCGGCTCGCCCTGGAATGTGCCGCGATCGACGGCCGCGCGCAGGCCGACCGGGAACGGCGTGTTGGCGAACTCCAGGCCGCGCGTGAGCTCACGGCCGCGCCACGGCGCCGCCTGGCGCGCGAAGTTCTCCTCCCAGTTGCCCAACCACGGGTAGTCGGCCCGCCGCCACCGATAGGCCACCATCAAGCCGACGCCGGGATGCACGGCGCTGAACCACGCATCCTCGCGGCGTGGATCCATGTGTTGCGTCGTGAAATCGCTCGAATGCCGGGCCTCGCGGCCGATCGTCCTCAGATTCACCGGCCCCCGCACGCCAGGCCCCTTGGGCCAGACAAAGGCGGTGTCGGGTTTGAGGCGCTGCTTCGAACTGAACGCGCCGGGAAAGGTCCGCCCCTGGGTGGCGGACATGTCGAACACCGTGACGCCCTTCTCCAGGAACGGGGCCCCGAAGGTCACATGCTGGCACGCCGTGAAGGGCACATCGCGTCCCGCCAGGTTGATGACATCCTCGCGCACATGGACCACATTCGAACCGCGCCGGGTCGTGAAGGTGCGGATCAGCCGCATCTGGGCCACCGGCAACTCACACCCGCAGACGAACACGAGCCGCTCGCGCGACACCTTCTGTCCGTAATCCTCCCAGCGCGCCACGGGCGCTTCGCCGTGCACCGTCAGCCCGGCCGCCGCTTCCGCGGCCGAGGGATCGCCGAAGAAGCCGAGGCAGACGTTGTGGCCGCAGATGGAATTCAGCAGCCGGTTCGCGGCATTATCCTTCGGGGAGGGGCGGTGCGCCCACGGCTCCTTCGTCGCCCACTTCGGCGACCAGAAGGGATTCATGGCGGGGCCGTCGGCCAACCGCATCGCGGCAAGGTGTCCCCCGCCCTGCAGGATGGTGAGGGTCAACGCCTCGTTATCCAACTGCCACGCGCGCCGTTTCCGCCATGCCGCTTTTGAAATATCCATACCAGCCTCCCTGGGTTGTACGGGCGAAGCATGCCACGAAGTCCGGCAGGGCGCCACTTCAAAGCCAATGGATGCCACTCGGCGATAGGCGGATGTGGACATCCGCCCCACACCAAGTGCGAAGTTCCATGTGGACATCCGCCCCACACCAAGTGCGAAGCTCCGTGTGGGGTCGACGTCCTCGTCGACCTGTCACCCTCCCTACCGCGCGCTGTGCTCGGCGAACGTGATCCTGACCCGGCACCCGGCGCCGGGCTCGCGCGTCAGCACGCCCCCCACCTGATGGACCAGGGCATCGACCAGTTCCAACCCCAACGACTGGCGCGCCACCAGGTCGGCCTCCGGCGGCATCCCCACCCCGTTGTCGGACACCTCAAGTTCGTACTGCCCGGATTCCCGATGGTGGAAGACCACCTCGATGCGTTTTTCTTCGGACGGACCCGGCCCCGCAGCAGCCGCCGGGAAAGCGTGTTCGAGGGCGTTATTGACGAGTTCGTGAATAATCAGTCCGCAGGGAATGGCCACCTCCAGCGTCAGGATGGTGTTGTCGGCGTCCAGCCCCAGTTGCACCCCCCGCGCCCAGGCATTATGAGTGCTGAACAACTCGCGCGTCAGGCTGCGCAGGTATTCGCGGAACGGCACGCGCGCCAGGTCGCCGGTCAGGTAAAGCCGCTCGTGGATCAGCGCCATGGACCGGATCCGGCTCTGGCTGTCCTGAAAAATCTCGCGCGCCTGGGTGTCTGTCACGCGTTCGGCGCCCAGGCGGAGGAGGCTGGCGATGACCTGGAGGTTGTTTTTGACGCGATGATGGATCTCGCGCAGCAGGACCTCCTTCTCGTGCAAGGTCGCCCGGATGCGGGCTTCCTCGTGTTCGCGTTCGATGTTGGCGCGCTCGAGTTCCCGGATGCGCAACTGCTGCTCCTCGGCGCGCCTGCGTTCGGTCAGGTCATACATTGAAACGAGCACGCGGCCGAGCGTGCGCTCGTACCCCGGCGCGACGGTCACCCGCACGGCGACCACGTTCGTCTCGCCGTCCAGCGTGCGCGTCTCCGTTTCGCCGTCAAAGCGATAGCGACCCTGCGCGAAGACAAGCAGTTCGTCGCGGAACATCCGCAAACTGGCCTCCGTAAACGTGCGGTTGATGTCGCCCAGCAGTTCCTCCTTGCTGCGCGCGTGGTACAGGCCCAGCGTGGCCCGGTTGACGTCGATCACCTTCACGAGACCCGCATAGAGCGGCACGAGTTCCGGATGCGCCTCGACGTGGGCGGCGAAATCGACGATGCCTTTCCTGCTCAGGTCGTCCAGCCGCCGACGGACCTCACTGAAGTCCTCCTCCCAGAGCGCCAGGGGCGATTCCTCGAACAGGCTCCGGTACCGCAGTTCACCCGCCCGCAACGCCTCCTCGACACGGCGGCGATGCGAGACGTCGCGGGCGATGCCCATCACGAAGGCGATCCCGCCGGCCGGATCCCGCACCGGCACCAGACGCGTCTCGATCCACAGCCCCGACGAGGCGAGGGCCTCGGGCGATTCGGCCAGATAGGATTGCCCCGTCTTCACCACGTAATGCACCGCCGCCAGGTAGCGGGCCGCCATCGGCGCGGGGAACAACTCGTCCAGCCTCAGGCCGGGCCGATCGTCGGGCGGCTGGCCGAATTGGCGGGCCCCGATGGGGTTCAGATACAGGACGGTCCCCTCGGGCGAAAGCAGGAAGACAATGTCCGGCGACGCCTCCGCCAGCACGCGGTACAGCAGGTCGGGTGCGGTAACCGGCGGGCGCGGCACCGGGGTCCGTTTGCGGGTGCGGGTGGGCATGGCGCGACTCCCGTCACCCCTCCCCGTCAGGGCCGGTGGCTGGCGGCCCTAGGGGATCCGGCAGGCCGACTTCCTGAAAAGCGGCGGCGCGTTCCTCACACGAGGGACATACGCCGCAAGGCTGCGCGCCGCCCGCGTAACAGGTCCAGGTGTGCGCATAGTCGACGCCCAGTTCCCGGCCGAGCCGCAGTTCATCCGCCTTGCGCCAGGTCATGAACGGCGCGCGGATCGTCACCGGCCGGCCGCGGTTGAGCGCCAGCAGCGCATTGATGCAGTCCAGGAATTCCGGCGTGCAGTCCCAGTATCCGTACCGGTCCTGCGCCTGGGCGCCATAGTACACGTCCGCCACCTGACGCGCTTCGGCATAGGCCGCCGCCAGGCTTAACAACAGCATGTTCCGGTTGGGCACGTAGGTCGGCGGCTGGCGTCGTGCGGCGGCGTCGAGCGACTCCAGGCGCGGAATGGCGATCGCGGCGTCCGTCAGAGCCGACAACCCCGCCGTTAATTCACCAAAGAACGAGACATCGAGAATCCGGTGCTCGCGCACGCCCGCCGCCCGCGCCTGCCAGCGCGCCGCCTCCAGTTCGCACGCATGCTTCTGTCCGTAATCGAACGAAAGCGCGAACACGTCGCGCATGCCGGCCTGTTTGACGACGGCATGCAGCAGCGTGGTCGAATCCATGCCGCCCGACAACAGCACGACGGCGGAGGAGGACGAGGCCGGGGAGACAGGGTTCAGGGTTCGGGGTTCAGGGTTGATGGACAGATCCTCCCGATGAATCAGAATTGTCTTGCGTTGGACATTGAATACATTACCTGAACCCTGAACCCTGAACCCTGAACCCTGAACCCTGAACCCTGAACCCTGA
>CAZTAJ010000015.1:0-53703 GCA_964611575.1 uncultured Verrucomicrobiota bacterium | reverse complement strand
ATGCTGCTTGTTTGAGAAATCTCGCCGATCGCGCTAGATCAAAACCAAACTCCAGTCGCAGGTCATCTGCGTCCAAACCGCCATCAGCGACCCGTCCGGCCCCGCAAACACCGAAACCTGCTCATTGCCCGTATCGTGTGTAGCCCCGTCGACGCTGCCGGGCGTGAATACCACGAAGTCGGGCTTCGTGCGGTGTTGCTCGCTGGCAATTCGTTCGGCTTCAGACATAGCCTGCATGGATGTCGATTGGCTCACAACAGGCTTATCTCCGTAAAAAGCAAAACCACCTTACTTCGTTCCGCGTCGGGCCCCGTCATTCCGCCCATTGATGGCAAGGACTGGCGATGCACTCACCGTCACACTAGCGCAGGACATACCAGCGACAGAAACTTCAAGGCATGAATCCATCCCCTGCAAGTTATGTCCGGTTCCTTTGTGGCCCACAATGGAAAACCTATCAAAGCACAGGGCATCGGGGCAATCGGCAAGACGGGGATGGCGGTACGATTGAAACGGCTTGCGTATCCAGAACGGTACGCGATACTGTCCACATGAAGGCCATCACACCGCTTGCGCGGGGCGCGGGGTCACGTCTTCAGGGCGTGTTGCCCAAATGAGCAAACCTGCGACGCCTCTGGCCGTTCGATCAACTGAATGCGAATGTGTGCCCACGGTAGTTGCGTGCCCATTTTGGGGTGTTGTCGGCGCGAAACAGGCTTAGTAGCGCGGCAATGAGAGGTCCTGATGGGTTTTGAAGGGTCAATCGGGTTGCCGCCGCCCCGTTGGGCCGGTGCTTCAGCAGAATCCTCACGTTCTGGATTGTGGCGATGAGGAAGTCCTGAATCTGTTGCCGCCACAAGCGACGCCACCGACTGCGCTTGAAGTGGTGGTTATTGGCGGCATCTGCAAAGCTGCCTTCCGCCAGATGTTTGCGGCGACGGCGATCACGGTAGCCCGCAGGGCTGTGAGCCTGCTGCCTCGCGCGATCCAAGTACGCCTGGTGTTCATGGCGCTTGATCGTTCGCCCGTAGGTGGCTCGCGTACACTGCGTCCGCAGTGAGCAGGCGGCGCACACTCCACGAGCGGCATGAAACTCCCATGTTCGGCGCCGTGGATGTAATCTCCGGGGCACCAACGTTTGCCCGGCTGGACAGAGATACGTGTTGGTGTCGGCCTGATAGTTGAACGCCGTGTCCGGGAAGATGTCGCGGCAGCGCGGGTTGTTCGTCTGCTTGGCCAGGACGTCAGCCATGTGGGTCGTGATCCCTTGTTGCTGGCAGGTCACGTAGTTCTCAACCGTGCCATACTTGCTATCGGCGACCACTGTTTCAACGATGTGACCTGTATTCGACGCATGCTGCTGCACCAGCCCCATCAACCGCTTGTTTTCCGCGATGGTCCCCGAAGTCGTTTCGATGGCCGTGATGACTCCCTGCGCCTCATCCCCCGCCCGGTGGTGATGATATCGCGGCCGCGACTGCCCACTGCCCATGCGCGTCAACCCCGCGTCGGGATCGGTCGTGCTCAACATCTGGTCGTTCACGCCGATCTTCGACTCTGGTGTTGTCGTATCGTCCAGTTTGCTCTCGATAGCCTGATAGGCTTGCTTGAGCGCCGCGATCCATTCCGGAGAACCTCGCACTACGGAATCCTTCGACGCGTTCGCCTCGATCAGACTGGCATCCACATGGATCTTCTTCCCGTCGACCAGCCCCGCTGCCACGCACTGGCTGACAATGCGCATAAAGAATCCTTTGAACACGTCCACGCCCCAGCGCTTGCGCGCCTTCGAGAGCACGCTATGGTCCGGGATCTCCTCATCCAGTCCGTATCCCAAGAACCATAGGTAGTCCAGGCGCTCCGCGATCACCCGCATCAACTCCCGTTCGCTCGACACGTCGTCATAGAACAGGAGAAACATCATCTTCGCCACCACCACGGGGTCTTCCGAGACGTTCCCGTTGTAACCGTAGTGTTCCGCTACGTCTTTCCGGATGAAGGTGAAATCCACCAGACGGGCAATCTCCCGCAAGGGGTGGTTCTTCCGGACCCGTTTATCCAAGTCCACGTGATAACTGAATAGGTCCTTTTGCGGCTCACGTACGCCCATCATCGTGGCTTCCTCCGGAGGTTGCCGCAGTTTACCAAACCCACTGTCCTATGCTACTGTTCTTCGCATCAAATGGATTTGGGCAACACGCCCTTCACTCTTCACAGTAGACATGACGGGTAAATGGGTGGGCTATAATAGAGAGGGCCATGAGTCGACCTCTTCGATGCGACCGTGAGGGCGGGTGGTGACAATGGCACTGCTCATCGACCGCGTTCGGTGCCAAATGATCTTGTCCACGGTGCCGTTTGAATGTATCTTCTTTGTAGATACGGGAGGACGACCATGCAAACGACGATCCAGAAGTGGGGAAACAGTCTGGCGGTGCGCATACCGAAGGCATTTGTGAAGGAAGCGCACGTTGCGTATGGAACGCGGGTCGATCTTACGGTCGATGACGGAAAGATCGTCATCGATCCGCATACGGAGTCTGAGTACAAACTTGAGGAATTGCTCAGGGGCGTCACCAGGCGGAACCTCCATGCGGAGGTACAAACCGGCGATGCGGCAGGGCGGGAGGTGTGGTGATGTCCGCCTATTGCCCGAAACGGGGAGATGTCGTCTGGCTTTCCTTCAGTCCCCAGTCGGGACATGAACAGGCCGGACATCGGCCTGCGCTTGTCATCTCGCCTGAACCGTACAACCGCAAGGTGGGATTGGCTCTCCTTTGTCCGATCACCAATCAAGTCAAAGGTTACCCGTTCGAGGTCAGCGTGCCGCCGGGACTCAAGGCGTCTGGTGTCGTTCTGTCGGACCAGGTAAAGAGCATGGATTGGAAAGCGCGTGGTGCGTCGTTTCTCTGTTCACTGCCGGAAGCCGCGGTACGCCAGGTTCTGAACAAGATCGGCACGTTGCTGGATCCCTGAAGAGACAACCCCACGCTATGCGACTGCATCACTGACCCTTTTTGATTGCTGCCCCCGCCTGCTTCGCGACAGGGTCGGCTGGAAGGGTGGGATTGGCGGCGGCGGTCAGGTCGTAGCACGCCAGGTCATTCGTCATGCGGAGCACCACTTTGCCGTCGCTGAACGTGGGCGAGGTGAAACTGGTGATGGGCAGGGGGACGCCAGCGAGTTCAAGGTATTTGTCCGGTGTCGCCTGCAGCAGGGCCAAGTACCGTCCGTTGTCACGCACGGCGATCAGTTTTCCATCCGCAATAATCGGCGAGGAATATTCCGAGGAGCGTAACGCCCGCTCGGTGAAGCGACGCTGGGGAACTGGCGTCTGCGTCTTCCAGTTCACATACACGTAGACCTTGCCATGGGCGATGGACGGGCTGCCGTACCCGCCCAATGTGGCGCTGGGTATCGCGTCCGTTCGCCACAACAAGGCCGGACCGGTCTTGCTCCACTCGGCGGCCAGCGGTGGGCTTTGCGGAGCCAATCCGTTCCGCGTCGGGTCCCGCCATTCCGCCCATGGGTCGGCAAGGCCTGGCGATGCACTCACCGCCAACAATAGCGCGTTACACGCCAGCGTCAGAAACTTCACACGCATGAATCCATCCCCCATGAGTAGGTCAGGTCCGTTTGCGACCCCGTGTGGGGACGCTATCCGAACACAGGGTGTCGGGGCAAACGGCAAGACGGGGGATGGCGAGGCTGGGGCGGTTTAGGCTGTAGGCTGGTGGGCGAAACGGTAGAATGTCGCACGTGAAGCATCGTCAATGCCCTGAAGAGGAAACAGACAGAAAGGCACGCATTTCCCAAGTCGGGCTATCGCCGGCAACCCAATGGGAGGGCGCGCATGTTGCGCGCCGCGGACGGCGACACGCCGTCCCTCCCGATAAGATGCGATGCGTTTGCGTCGTATGTCCTGACGGAACTATCGAACAGCCTTCCGCCTGACAACCCGCATCCTGTGGGATGCTGCTGGCTTTGTGCGGGTGCTGAACCACCCCGTTGATTCAGACGGCTCAAGAGGAGGAGATAACGCCATGATGGAAGACCTGATACCTGCCGGCCTCCGGGACGAGTTCCTGAAGTGGAAATGTGGGATGTTCATTCACTTCAGCATCGCCACATTCAATGCGCGGGAATGGGCCAACGGGTACGAGGACCCGGCGACCTTCGCGCCCGACAAACTGGACTGCAACCAGTGGGCGGATGCCGCCATCGCCGCCGGCATGCAGTACGCGGTTCTGACGGTCAAACATACGGATGGCTGGTGCCTGTGGGACAGCCGGTACACAACCCATGACATGAAGGCATTCACCCGTTACAAACGGGGCAAGGGCGACATCGTCCGTGAATTTGTGAATGCATTTCGCCAGCGCGGTCTCAACGTCGGACTGTATTACTGTTTTCCGGGGGACTACTCGGGGAGGTTCGGCAATAGTCTGCCGGCAGGTGAGCCCGACCTTCATGGACTGCCCCCCGAGGCGCAGGGCGACTACGTCGGGTTCATCAAGAAACAACTCGCGGAGTTGCTGACCGGATACGGCGAAATCGACTTGCTCTGGATTGATCAATACGCCAACGGCTACACGGGCAAAGACTGGCGGGCGATCAAAGCGCACATCAAGTCCCGGCAATCGAATTGCATCGTCATCGCGAACAACAGCCTCGACTTTCAGGATACCGACATTCACAGCTATGAGTATCCCTGGTTGAAGACCGGCGCCCCCGCGCGAGCTTTACCGCCGGAAGACAACCAGTTTCCCTCCGAGGTCTGCGACACGATGGGCCCCGGCTGGTTCTGGAACGCCGGGGAGAATGAAACGAACCTGAAGACGGCGGAGGAAATCGTGGCCATGCTGAAGCTGTGCAACAGCCGGCGGGCCAATTATCTGCTGAATGTCGCGCCGGATCAGTCAGGACTGATCCCGGCCCATTCCTTAGAGCGGCTGCGAAAGGTTGGAAAGTCACTTGCAGACGACTGAGAGCAACGGGGTCACCGACGAGAATCCCTGTCTGGGCGAGTTCAGCGACGAGCATCGGGCGGCCTACGGCGATGCGCTGCAGTCGGGCGTCGACGAGCAGGTGGTCAAGCGGTGGGAGGGCGCGCATGTTGCGCGCCGCGGACGCTGGTGGAGTCTCCATGGATGCGTGACAGGGCATGGGGTAGGGCCGGGTTCACCCCGGCCACTTCCGGCCGGCGTAACGCCGGCCCTCCCTGCCGTTCCGTCCTGATGACTGCCTGTCCAGTTGCAGCTCGTTAGCGTACAACGTCCTGTACATCGTTCGCTCTCCAATACCAGGATAGGGGATCGACGATCTATCCCGGCAATGCCGGCCGCAAGTAATCCGTTTGGCCGCCTTATGCCACGTGTCAACCATGGTCCAAAGCATCTTGATCCTGCTAATGTTCCCGATTGGAACAGTGTTTGGGATTGCGTCTGCTGCGAAAGAGAAGAACGGATGCTGCCAACACGCCACCCGAGGCGGTTCTCAACCCGCGCAAACGCGGGTTGAGCACGCCTCAGTGGTCACGTTCGGCAGGAACCACAACAAACAATTCGACTTGAGGTGTATACCGCCATCGTATACATTATTGACATGACAGAGCAGTTTAACGTGCCGGAATTTGAGGGATTCGATTGGACCGGTGGTAATGCCAGGAAGAATTGGGATGGGCACCAAGTTACCCCATTGGAGGCTGAACAGGTGTTTCTCAATACCCCGTTGCTTGCCGGGGAGGATGATGCGCATTCCCACCACGAGAGGCGTTTCTTTGCCTTGGGACAGACGGATGAAGGTCGCGAACTGTTTGTCGCGTTTACGATCCGTGGCAAGAAATTGCGTGTTGTGTCAGCTCGGGATATGAGCCGAAAGGAAAGAAAGGTTTACAGGTCATGAAGAAGCGGATTCCAGCATTCAAGAATGAGGATGCCGAAAGAGAGTTTTGGGCGAACCATGATTCCACGGATTATGTTGATTGGTCCAAGGCGAAGCGGGCGGGTTTCCCAAATCTAAAGCCCTCCACGAAGACCATCTCGTTACGTTTGCCTGAATCTATGATTGCTGCGCTTAAAGTCTTGGCCAACAAGCGTGACGTGCCCTACCAATCGCTGCTCAAAGTGTTCTTGGCCGAAAAGGTTGAGGCCGAGTTGCGACATGGTCATGCAAAGACAGCATGAGCCGAACCAGCTCTTGGGCCGCGACGGCTCGCACGCTCGCCGCGGGTCAACGTTGGGTTGGGATTACGCATCGCCTCAACCGGCGCATTCGCGGCTGGCGGCCAAGAGGACGTCCATATGCTGGACAAGGCACTGCGTCAGGAACTTGAAGGCTTCGTTAGCCGTCACGGTTCCAGGTTGGATGAACGGACGGTGCACGCGACGGACTGCTGGCAATGACTTTTGTAACGGGAGGATGCATGCAGACGATGGACTACTCGCGTGTTCGAGGTTTCAACTATCAACCCAGTTACGGCTCGCATGGCCTGGCGATCTGGGGCGAGGCCTTCGACCTGGAAGCGATCCGGACGGAAATCGGACGGGGAAAGAAGCACTTTCCCGGGATGAACACCCTCCGGATATGGCTGTCACACGACGCCTATCTTCATGAGCCGGAGGCCCTGCCGGAGCGGTTCCACAGCGTGGTTGAACTGGCCCGGGAGTTCGACATCCGGTTCATCCCCACTCTGTTTAACGGCTGGCACAGTTGGCCGGACTTTGGCGGCATCGCTGTCGAAATCGTTAACAACTGCCGGGTGGAGAATCGTTTCGACGACGTGTTCCTGCCCTTTATTGAAAAGGACGGATCTTTGCGGCCCCATCACGACGTGTTCAAGCGGTACTGATGCTGTGGTCCCGTGGGGGCGGGGGTGACGGCGGTGGCGTGGGAATATCAGGGGTCGAGTGCCGCCGCGTTTGTTCAGAAGTCCCTTGGCATAACCGGGTCAGGTAGGGCCGGGTTTATCCCGGCCATAGCCGGCGTAAAGTCGGCTCTACCTCATGTGCCATATGTAAAGACTCGTTAGCCGCACCACACTAGAACGTCCCCAATGCCCGATGCCCGATGCCGATGCCAGAACGTCCCCCATGCCTACGATGGCAGCGGACGGAGGATGGGACTGTCGGACATGACGTCAGAAGGGACCCAGTCCGGGGCCCGTTGTCAGGCCTGAACCGCGGGTGCCTGACTTGATGTTGTCGCCCGGGCGATGTAGAGTGAACTCCTTTAAAGGGAGCGGAGGTGGGGCATGGTCTTTCTCGACTTGGTCAAAACTCGATTCAGCGTACGGGCCTACCAGGCAACGCCGGTGCCCGAGGAACTCTGTCTGCAGGTGCTGGAGGCCGGGCGCCTGGCGCCCTCGGCGGCCAACCGGCAACCGTGGCACCTGATCCTCGTGCAGGATCCGCAACAACGCCGGTCGCTGGGGGAGTCCTATCCGCGCGACTGGTTCTGGAAGGCCCCGGCCATCATGGTGGTCTGTATCGAGCCTGCCCGCGCCTGGACCCGGGCGGACGGCAAGAACTATGCGGATGTCGATGGCGCGATTGTCGCGGATCACATGACGCTATGCGCGGCCGACCTGGGGCTGGGCACCTGCTGGATCGGGGCGTTTGACGCGGCCAAGGTCAGGAACACCCTGGGACTGCCGGCGGGCGTGGACCCCCTGGTCATGAGCCCCCTGGGCTACCCGGCCGATCCCCCAAGGCCGAAAATACGGAAACCCATGGGCGACATTCTGCGGCGAGAACGCTGGTAGCGGACCGGGCCGACGTTCGGACCCCCCACGCATGAAACTCGAAATCATCAGTATCGGCGAGGCCGGGCGCACGTTCGAATTCACTCCGGGCACGGATGTGACGATCGGTCGGGAGGAATCCTGCGGCGTCTGCCTGCTGGACCGCAAGGTGTCACGGCGCCATGCGCGGTTGACCGTCGTTGACGAGCGGGCCTACCTCGAGGATCTGGGCAGCGCCAACGGCGTGAAGGTCAACGGCCAGCGCGGGTTCCGATTTACGCTCTACGAAAACGACCTGATCACGATCGGCGACACGACGCTCAAGGTGACGCACACCGCCCTGCCGGATGTGCCGCGGCCGCGCGTGACCGTGGATGATGCCACGCGAACGGTGGTGCTCTGCGCGATGCCGCACGAGCAGGCCGGCCTGCTGGGGACGCGCGTGCCGCCGGAAGTGGCCGAGGAACTGCGGGCGGAAAACCGGTACCTGAGGACCCTGGGCGAGATCAGTCGCGTGTTGGCCGCGCCGCACGCCGCCCAGCAGACGCTCGACTCCGTGCTGGCGGCGTTGCGGGAGGCCCTGAGTGCCGATATCGCGTGCGTCCTGGCCCGCGAGGCGGAAGGCCGCGAGTGGGCCGTGCGAGGGATGGTTCACGCCGACCGCGGTCCGGCCGCGCCGACGTCCGTGAGTCTCACCCTGGTGCGGCAGGCGGTCGAGGAAGGCGTTGCCATCATCGCCCGCGATCCGTTGACGGACGAGCGGCTCCAGGGCAGCCGGAGCATTATCGTGGAGGGCGTGTCGTCGGCCCTGTGCTCGCCGATCCGCCTGGGCGGCGTCTTCAACGCGGTGCTGGTGGTGGATCGGCGCCGGCGCAGCGATGTATTCCTGGAACGCGACTTGCGGCTGACGACGACCGTGGCCAATCTGCTCGGGTTGCTCCTGGAAAAGGAGCAGGTGGAGGCGGAAGCCCGCCAGCGCGAGCGGCTGGCGGTCATCGGGGAGGTGGTCGCCAACCTGGCCCACCATGCCAAGAACATCATCGCCAGTCTCCGGTTCGGGCTCGGGACGCTGAAACTGGCGATGAATCGGGGGCACACGGAGAAACTGCCGCAATACGTGTCCATGATCGAGGCGCAGCAGGGGCGGTTGTCCGACCTGGTCCTTAACATGTTGAGCTACTCCAAGGAGCGGATCCCTCTGCGGCAGAAGGTCCGCCTGGGCCCGTTGATGGAGGAGGTGACGGAGCCGTTCCGGGCGCGCCTGGGCGAAGCGGGCGTCGCGCTGCACACGTCGTGTGAGCCGCCCGACCTGGAGATCTGGGCGGAGGGCGCCGCGTTGCATCGCGCCTTCCTGAATCTGCTGGTCAATGCCATCGATGCGCTGCAGACAAACACCGGACGCGAGAAGGCGATCCGGGTGACGGCCGAACGCACGGAGGGACGCCATGTCGCCGTCCGGTTCCGCGACACGGGGTGCGGAATCCCGGAGTCCGAGCGCGAGCGCATTTTCGACGTCTTCTACTCGACCAAGGGCGCGAAGGGCACGGGCCTGGGGCTGGCGGTGGTGAAGAAGGTCGTCGCGGAACACGGCGGGACCATCCGTGTGGACTCGACGGTGAATGAGGGGACGGAGTTCACGATCCTGCTGCCCGAGTCTGTGCCGGAGGATGCCGGGAGCGCGGCATGAACTATGGGCGCACGACGCGGGTCCTGGCGCTGGCGGGCGTGTGCCTGCTGGCGGCGGCCGGTGTCATACGCGACCGGAACCCGGCCGCCGGCGGGTCAGAGGGGCTGGCCACGGCGTCTCCCGGCGTGAGGTTCGTTTCGGTTGCGCTGGGCGGTTTCCGCGGCTTGCTGGCGGACATCCTGTGGGTGCGGTCGGCCGGTCTGCAGGAGGAGGGCCGCTTCTACGAACTCGTTCAACTGGCCGATTGGATCACGCAGTTGGAGCCGCGCCACGCCGAAGTGTGGGCCTATCACGCCTGGAACATGGCCTATAACGTGTCCGTGATGTTCCCCGATCCCCGTGACCGCTGGCGCTGGGTGAACCACGGGGTGCGCCTGTTGCGCGACCAGGGACTGGCCTCCAATCCGCGGGACGACCAGCTATATTGGGAACTGGGCTGGCTGTATGCCGACAAGATCGGCGGGACGATGGACGAGGCGCAGGACTACTACCGCATCGCCTTTGCCGCCGACATGAGCCCTTTGTTCCCGGAGGGCACCGCCGACTATGCCGCCTTGGCGGCCCCGCCGGCCGCCGCCGAACTGGCGGTGCTCCGGCTGCGGCCCGACGTCATGCAGGCTATCGACCGCACCTACGGGCCGCTCGACTGGCGGCTCCCTGCGACGCACGCCCTGTATTGGGGTTACACGGGGCGCGCGGTGCGCCAGGGCCGTTCGGACTGGTGTGCACGGCTGGTCTACCAGGGGCTCCTGGAGACCGTGAGAAACGGGAGGCTCCGTTTCGAGCCGGAGCGACGGCTCTATGTGCGGGCACCCCGCCTCGATATCGCCGCGCGGGTCGCCCGGATGGTGGCGGACGATCCCGACGCGCTGGCACACCCGGTCTCGTCCGCGCCCGTCGAAAACCTCTTGCGCGAGTCCGTGGTCCTGCTCCACGGGTTCGGGCGCGACCCGGAGGCCCTGGCCGCGCGGCAGGCGCTGGAGCGGCTGCCGGGCATTGTCGCGGCGACCGGGTTGGTCAGCGGGGTGCGGCAGGAACTGGTGAGGCGCGTCGAGGGGTTGGGGGATGCCGTTCAGGAAAGGCTCGTCGAGCGCGCCCTGACGCGGAGTCGCGTGTGGGAGATCCTGGGCGACCGCGAGTTGGCCGCGGGGTTTGAACGCGTGGCCCGCCTGTACTGGGACGCCATCCAGCAGGTGGCGGCGCCAACAGCCTCCGTGCGGCGTCCGGGCGCCTGGGACCGGATTGAGGCCGAGGCGCGCCGGGCGGCTCGTCAGCAGCTTCCCGAAAGCGCATTTCCGGGCCCGAGCGGGCCGGGACAGGGGGCCGGATGACGCTCGCGGCGATGGGCGGACCCGTGCGGCGGGCCTGGGGGATCGTGGGGATCGGCCTGGCGGTATCGAGTGCCGGGTGCCGGGCGCCGGAACCGCCCCGCGAAGTCCGCTATGCGGTCATGGGCGCCCATGCCGCCGTGATTGCCGGCGGGCGCGAGGCCGGGCAGGCGGAGGCATACGGGAGGATTGCCGAGACGGCCATGCGGGAGATCGAGGCCGAACTGAGTCTCTACCGCTCGAACAGCGCGCTCTCGCAACTCAACGCGGCGGCGGGGACCGGTGCCATTGAGGCGGGGCCCCACCTGCGTGCGAATCTCGCCCTGGCCCGCCGTTACGGCGATCTCAGCGGCGGCGCGTTCGACGTGACGGTCGGTCCGCTGGTGCGCTTGTGGGGTTTCAGCGGCGGCAAGACGCCGGTCAGTGTCGTTTCCGATGCGCAGATTGAGGCGGCCCGCACCCGGATCGGTTACCGCAATATTCGACTGGAGGGCACGCGGGCATCGCTGGATCAACCCGGCATGGGGGCTGATCTCGGCGGGATCGCCAAGGGTTACGCCGTGGATGTCTGTGGCGACCTGCTGCGCGCCCGCGGCGCGCGGGACTTCACGATCAACCTCGCCGGCAACATGCGGTGCTTCGGACGGCCGTCGCCCGAACGGCCCTGGCGCATCGGCGTACGGGATCCGTTCCACGGCGAGGATACCCTGGGCATGCTGGACATTGAGGACGGGATGGCGGTGTCGACGTCCGGGAACTACGAACGCTTTGTGGTTCTGGGCGGGCATCGTTACGCGCACATCATCGATCCGCGTACCGGACGTCCCGTGGAGGGGATGGCCGGGGTGACGGTCGTGGCGCCCTCGGCAGCCGCTGCGGATGCGCTGTCCACCGCGTTATTTGTGCTGGGGGTCGAGGCGGGAGAGAGGGTCCTGGCTGGCCTCCCGGGCGTGGAGGCCCTGTTTGTGCCTGACCGCCAGCCGCTGGAGATCCTTGTCACTCGTGGAATGACCCGGGTGTTCCACCCGAGGCCGGAGTTGGCGGATCGGGTGCGGGTGATCGCGCCGCAGAGTGTCGCGCCGCAGAGTTGACCCGGTGCCAAAAAGGGCTATCATTGCAACCATTTGCGCCGATGGCGGGCGGCGTTCACGGTAAGGATGGATCATGAGCGGAGGACACGTACTCAGATTGCCGGCGGTGTTCGGCGACCACCTGGTGCTGCAGCAAGGGCAGCCCATCCCGGTGTGGGGTTGGGCGGCGCCCGGTGCGAAGGTCGAGGTGACGCTGGCGACGGCCGTTGAGACCGTGGAAGCCGGCGCGGACGGCCGCTGGCGGGTCGACCTGCCGGCCCAGCCCGCGGGCGGACCTTTCGAATTGAGTGTGGCGTCGGGCCGGCAGACCGTCGTGCGGTCTGATGTCCTGGTGGGCGAGGTCTGGCTTTGCAGCGGGCAGTCCAACATGGAAATGCCGTTGCGGCAGGCCCGCGATGCGGAGGCTGAATCCGCGGTGGCGGTGTTTCCCCGCCTGCGTTTCTTCACGGTGAACCGCGTTGCGGCGCGCCATCCGCAATCGGACTGCGGCGGCACGTGGCAGGTGTGCAGTCCCGGTTCGGCGCTCGACTTCTCGGCGGCGGGGTACTTCTTCGGGCGGAAGCTGCATCAGGAACTGAACGTGCCGGTGGGCCTGATCCACAGTTCGTGGGGCGGGACCGCGGCGGAGGCGTGGACGCCGCTCGCGCACCTGGCGGCCCATCCGCAGCTCAAACACTATGCCGACTATGCCGCCAGCATGGACCGGCCGGAGGTCATGGCCCGGTATCACGCGGAACAGGCGGCGTGGGAAGACAGTATTTTCCACCAGGATACCGGCATGGCGCCGGAGACCCGCGATTGGGCGCGGCCGGATATCGGCATGAAAGGGTGGGCGTCGGTCTCTGTACCCGGGGACTGGGAAGAATCCCTGGGGCTGAACATCGATGGTGCGGTGTGGTTCCGGCACGAGTTCGACATTCCGGCCGCGTGGGCAGGCCGGGATTTGACCCTGGACCTGGGCCCCGTGGATGATTTTGACACGACGTACTTTAACGGCAAGCCGGTGGGGGCCACGGGCCCGGAAACACCGAACGCCAATCTCGTGCCGCGGAGTTACGCGGTTCCGGGGCGCCTGGTGCGGACCGGGCGGGCGGTCATCGCGGTGCGCATTTTCGACCGGTATGGCCGGGGCGGTTTCACGGCGTCCAATCCCCTTCAAATGGCGCTCGTGGCGCCGGAGGGGGTTCTGCCGGAACGCCTGCCAATTGCGGGGACGTGGCGATACCGCGTCGAACGAGCCCTGACGCCAAAGACCCCCTCACTCCCGGAACCGATCGGGCCTGACAACCAGAATTTTCCGGCGGCCCTTTACAACGGCATGATTGCCCCGTTGGCGCCCTTTGGCCTCCGCGGCGCCATCTGGTACCAGGGCGAATCGAACGCGAACACGGGCGGGCGGGCCCGGGAGTACAACGCGCTCTTCCCGGCGTTGATTCATGCCTGGCGGGAGGCCTGGAAACAGGGGACCCCCGAATTCGGCCCGGCGCAGGCGTTCCACTTCCATTTTGTGCAACTGGCCAACCACGGGGCCCGCGCCCTGCGGCCGGGCTGGAGTTACTGGGCTGAAGTGCGCGAGGCGCAACTTCGGACCCTGGTGCTCCGCCACACGGGGATGGCCGTGGCCATCGACATTGGCGATGCGGATGACGTGCATCCGAAAAACAAGCAGGACGTGGGGCTGCGCCTGGCGCTCAATGCGTTGGCCAGGACCTACGGCCGGCGCGTGGCGTGCTCCGGGCCGATGTTCAGGCGCATGACGGTGCGCGCGAATCGCGTGACCCTCGAATTTTCACACACCGAGGGCGGGCTGGCGGCGCACGGCGGCAAGCTGAGCGGATTTGCCGTCGCCGGCGCCGATCGGCGGTTTGTCTGGGCCAAGGCCACCATCGACGTTTCGCGCAGTGCGGGACACGGCGCCGACACGGTGGTCGTGACGAACCCGCGTGTCCGCGAACCGGTGGCGGTGCGCTACGGCTGGGCCGACAATCCCGACTGCACTTTGTTCAACGGGGCGGGGTTACCCGCCAGCCCCTTCCGCACCGACCGCTGGTCCGAGGCGGGCGAATGACCTTGCCACTGCACCACAAGCCGGCCGAGATCGCCGCCCAGTTTGACGTGGCGGCCCGCTTTGTCGATGCCATACCCTACGGCAGCGGCCACATCAACGACACCTATCTCTCGCGCTGGGACCAGCACGGACGGTGCGTGCGACACATCATCCAGCGCATCAACCACCAGGTCTTCAAGGTGCCCGAACAGCTCATGGAGAACATTGACCGGGTGACACGCCATGTGCGGCGAAAACTCGAAGCCAGCGCCGGCGCAAACCCGGACCGGGAATGTCTCTCGATCCAGCGTACGCTCCAGGGGGGACTGGTGCATCGCGACGACCAGGGCGACTACTGGCGCATGTACACCTTCATTGACGGCACCCGCACGCATGACCTCTGCACGGCGCCGCACCTGGCCTACGAGGCGGCCAAGGCGTTCGGGCGTTTTCAGCGCCATCTCGCCGACCTGCCCGGCGAGCGCCTGCACGACACGATTCCCTTCTTTCATCATACGCCGCGGCGGCTGCAGGGGTTGAAACACGCGGTTCGGGAGGACGGGCACGGACGCTGCGTGAGCGCGCGGGACGCCATCGATTTCGTGTTCGCGCGGTCGGAGTTCACGTCCATCGTCACCGATCGCCTGGACAGCGGGGTGCTGCCGGAACGCATCACGCACAACGATACGAAACTGAACAATGTGCTGATGGATGAGCAGACCGAACGGGCCGTGTGCGTCATCGATCTCGACACGGTCATGAACGGGTCCGTCTTGTATGACTTTGGCGACATGGTCAGGACCTGCGGGCGCACGTCGGCGGAGGACGAGCGCGACCTGGACAAGGTGCAGTTCAACCTCGACGCGTTCGAAGCGCTGGCGAGGGGGTACCTGGAGGGCGCGGCGGGCTTCTTGAAACCCTCGGAAGTGGAGTTGCTGGTCGCGGCGGGCCGTTTGATCACGCTGACAATCGGCATCCGGTTCCTCACGGACTACCTGTCGGGCGATGTCTATTTTAAGACCCATCGACCGGGGCACAATCTCGACCGGGCGCGGGTGCACTTTAAACTCGTCGCCGAAATGGAAACATTTGAAGCCCGCATGCAGGAGGTCGTCGACCGGGCGACATCCTGGACGCCTCCCCATGCCAGGGACCATGCGCATGGGTACCACCGAGTCTGAGCCTGCGGCGTAGTCGGTGAATGCCGCAGGGCGGCGGTGCCGGACGCGGCTCGGGTGTGCCTCCGGGTCGTCTACTCGACCTGGATCAGCGCCAGGCCGTGGCGGCCGACTTGCCGCTGGGACCGAACGATCCGCAATCGCCCCCGTACAGCGGCCATTGAAGGGGAGCCCCGGGTACTGAGACCATCGCCCCGCGACGGTTCCATCCTATGCCATGCGGATTCGTCCGGCGTACTCTCTGAACAGGGATAAGTACGTCCTGTAATTCTCGTAGGAGACTCCTGGGGGTGTTTGGTGATCGCAACTGATCAGGAAGCCTCCTTGGGCGGCGATGGGCGCCAGCCGCTCGAATTCCGCGCGCATGGCCTGGGCTCCCTTGTTCATGGTCATCTTGTCAAAGTGCCCGATGAACCGCATGCGTGGGTGTGCCTTCCGCAGGGAGGCAATGTCAACCCCCGCCTGCCGTTCGAGGGGAAGGATTCCATCGAGGCCCGCTTCCGCAAACCAATGGGCCGGTGTGGCAATATCGCCATCCGAATCAACGATCGGCATGATGCCCCATTTCCGCAAGGCGGGGATCACGCGGTCGTAATAGGGACGCATGAATTCGTCGAACAGCGCTTTCGACAACATGGGCCCGTTGTTGTAACTCATGTCCTCACCGAAGGTCATGAAGTCGGGCGTACAGATCGACCCGATCCGATCGATGACCAGAAGGATCCAGTCCGCCAGATCCGAGTTGATGCGATGCATCAATTCCGGTTGGTCGTAAAAGGCGTACAGGTGTCTCTCGATCCCGAGCAGCCGTCGCGCGAACCAGAAGAACCCGTCAACCGTAAACCAGAGCGCCACGGCGCCTTGGTCCTGTTCTTGCGCCCATCGTTGCCACTTGGCCTCGTCAATCGGCTTCGATGGGTATAAGTGCGGCAGAATCCGTTCATAATCCGCATCGGTCTCGATGATTCCCGATCCGTGCGAACGCGGTTGAGGACAACCTGCCGTCAGGACTCCCACCCACTCCTGCTTGTAGACATCCAGGCCGAAATGCTCGCAGATGGCGTAGCGGTCGGTCAGGGTGGCGGGCAGGCCTTCCCCGTGCCATCGGTCGATCGTTTGATTCCACCAGCCGGCCCACTCAAGGATGGGCAGCCGATCGAAGGGTTGAAAGTTCATCACCGCATGGAAGCGTTCACGAGTGTTCATGTTTCTCCTGCAAACGGCATGACGTTGTGATGATTATCATCTTTAAAGGCGCGAGACCCAGTTCATCCCCCAGGGGCCGAGGGTGCGGCTCCGGTGCGGAGGGATCAAGCGAGGTCCATGCGCCGGGCGTGCCATCCCATCCTGTGAGGCTCCACACGAATCGGGTTCATTTCGGGTTGTTCTCCTTTGCATCTTCCATTTCCAAGGGAATCGATCAATCATCGCGCTCGCGCACCGGCAATTCAAGGGTCTTCTTGTTCTTTTTCCCAATACAACGCCGCTTACGGGGGCATTGCGGGCGACGAGCCGTTCATCCCGTATTGGGATCCCTAGGGCCTGTTCAAGAGTCTGACGCCCGATACGCTGGTGTCGGTGCGGACGAAACTGGATATCGAGACCGCCGCACCGGCTGCCCGGGCGAATCCGTTTGCGGGAACGGAGGAGTCCGGCAAGCCTTATGCCGAACGGAACAACGTGTTGAAGGTGAAGATCCCCGCGCGCGATTTCCGCATGATCCTCGTCAACTGACCGCAGGCGGGTTGTGAGCGCCGGAAGAACGTCCTTGCGAAATCCGGCGGGTTGGACGACAAACAACACGTGCTGTCCGTCTTGAAACAGACTTACGAAGGAAGGGTCAGATGAAGTGTCAGCCGGCAGGAAGACGGACTTCTGTGTGGCGGGTGGGGGTTGCCTTCGCACTGGCGGCGGTCACCGCCGCATCCGCCGGGGACCTCACCGTCCGGACGTTGCAGCGCGTGCCCGCGGGGGCTCGAACGGTTACGCAGGAAGCGCGCGACATCCCCATCGTTGCGGAGGCGGACGTGGTGGTGGTGGGCGGCGGTGTCGCCGGCGTGTCGGCGGCGCTCAGCGCGGCGGCCGCAGGCGCCTCGGTGGTGCTGATTGAGGAGCGCAATCATTTCGGCTACGAGCTTGCAGCCACCTTGCGGCCGGCAGAGGCGGTCGTGCGCCCCGGGCCCGGTTTCGCGGTGACCGAGAAGACCCTGAGGGCCCTGAGCCTCGACAAGCGGAAAGGCATCGACCTGACGGGCATGCTCAAGGGACGGCTGGCCGGTCAGGTTATCAAGGAAAAGAACATCCGCCCCTTCCTCTATTCCCTCGCCAACGGCGCCTTGATGGACGGACAGACGATCCGGGGCGTGGTCATGGTCAACCCGTCCGGTCGACAGGCCGTTCTGGCCAAGACCGTTGTGGATGCCACCTGGGACGGCCGTATCGCCGCCGCGGCCGGTGCGGAGTTCACCCAGTCGGTCGGTGGAGAGAAGACCGTCCGGCGCTATCTGCTGATCACCAATCCGGCCTACCAGGGCGATCCGGAGATTGCCGTTCCGAAGTCCCTCGGCGTGCTGGGCGATACCGTGCGCGTCCATGAGGGCGGTCGCGTCCTGGAGATCGCCGCCAGGATGCGGATCGGCGGGAATGTCGCGCTGGACCTCTCCATGGCGGAGGGTCTGACGCGCCGGCTGGCCATGCGGACCGTCGACTACCTGAGGGACAATGTCAAAGGATTCGAGTCACTCGATCAACTTCAGAAGGCCTATCCGGCGGTGACCCTGCACTCCGGCAGCGAGATCGCGATCGACGAGGGGCCGGTTGTGGCCTGCGATCCGCCGTTGACACCCCGGGGCGTCAAGGGGCTGCTCGTTGCCGGCCGCCTGGCGTCGGCGGAGCAGAAGGATTCCGGGCTTGTCCCGCTTCTCATGAACGGGGAGACCGCGGGGGCGCTGGCCTTCCAGGCGGCCAGGGGCGTGACGTTGGCCGCCCCGACCGGCAAACCGGTTGAGGTCCGCGGGCCGATCGTTTCGGGCGGGCGGGTCCGTGAGTTCCTGACAGGGCTCGAAACCGGCCGGACGTATCCGTCGATCCACGAGAATGCATCGGAGCTCCCGATTGTCGATGAGGTCGACGTGCTGGTCGTGGGCAGCGGAACGGCAGGCGCTCCGGCGGCGATTGCGGCCGCCCAAAGCGGCGTGCGGGTGGCCGTGGTGGACGTCCTGCCCTTCCTGGGAGGCACGGCGGTCAGCACAATTCCCACCTATTACGCCGGGGTGCCCTGGGAGAGCCGCCTGGTCGGGGAGATTGATGCCGCCTCGGGCGCCAATCGCCCCGGTGGCCGCAAGGGAATCTGGTCGCCGGAACGGCGCAAGTCCATTCTTCAGGAAATGCTCCTGGCGCACGACGCGCATCTTTACTATCGGACCCAGGCCGTCGGCGCCGTCGTCGAGGGCCGTCGGGTTACCGGGGTCGTGGTCGAGGGCGCCTTCGGGCGCGGGGTGATCCTGGCGCGCGTGACGGTGGACGGCACCGGTCATGGCGACGTGGCGGCCACCGCCGGCGCGGCGTTCAGCATGGGCCGGCAGGGCGATGGGGCCACGCATGTCATGGGGCTGACTGCCGGCATGGCCAACGGGAATAACGGCGTGCGCGATCCCACCAGTGTGGCCGATGCGACGGCCGTCACCTTGAAGGTCATGAACTGGTCGGCCGCCGGCAACACCTACTCCCCGCATATCACCCCGCGCGAGAGCCGTCACATCGTCGGTGACTATGTCCTGACTTTGGACGACCTGATCGCGCGGCGCGTCTTCCCGGATGCCGTGATGCTGTGCCGTTCGAACTACGACCGGCACGATCTCGGGAGCTACGCCGACGAAAGCGAGGCCGCCCAGAACTGGATTGCCATTCTCGGGGGGTGGGGCCAGGAGTTGGGATGCCAGGTCCCGTATCGCGCCCTCCTGCCCAGGGGGCTGGATAACCTCCTCGTTGTCGGCAAGGCCTATTCCGGCGACCACGACTCGCAGGTTGTCCTGCGCATGCAACGCGATTACATGCACATGGGCGAGGCGGCCGGCGTGGCCGCGGCCCAGGCCGTCCGTTCCCGTTCGACCGCCCGCTCCGTGTCGGTGAAGGACCTTCAGGCCGAACTGACCCGGCGCGGCGTTCTGCGGCCGCACGACCTTCCCGGCGCGGACCTGCGAACGGACCCGGCGTCGGCCGTGCTGAACTTCGGTTCGACGAACACGAACGCCCAGGCGGCGATGATCGCCTGTTACCGGGCGGGGCCGAGGGCGATTCCGGCACTGACCTCCGCGTTGGCCTCGACCGGTATCCTGGCCCGCGCCCAGGCGGCGGTCGTCCTGGGGATGCTGGGCGATCGCAAAGCCGTCCCCGTCCTCCTTGAAATCCTGGCCGCCGGGAAGGGGATGGATGGTGAAGGGCATGCCGGCGGCTGGACGAGCGGCAAGATCACTCCTCAGTTGTTCACGGGAGCGGTGATCCTTCTGGGGCGGTTTGGCGAGAAGCAGGCCGCGCCGGGCATCCGCGACTTGATCAAGGATCGCGGGATGTGCCCGCCGGAGATGGCGTCTTATGCCATCCCGGCCCTGGAAAAGATCGGCGACCCCTCGGCCGTCCCGTTCATCAAACCCTATCTCCTGCCCTGCGTTCCGGGGAAGAAACCGTGGCCGGAGTCCGCCACCGACGAATCCTACGCCGTGCAGGCCGCTGCCGCGCGGGCGCTTGCCGGAATGGGCGATCTTTCGGGGATCCCTGTGCTGATCGAATTTCTGGGCAATGACCGGTTGCTGGTGCGCGATTACGCCCAGAAGCTCCTGGAAGGGCGCACCGGTCAGCGTTTCGGAAAGGATCAAGCCCGGTGGCGTGCCTGGTTCGAACGCCGGGACGTGAAGGCCACAGGCGGTACGTGATGCGCGGCCGGGATCAGTAACGTCCCGCGGGGGCGCTCATGGAAAGGAATGAACAAGTGACCCAATCCTATACGATCCGCGCCGTGCAGTTGGACCTGGCGCGGCAGATGGAGACGCTCGACGGGATCCGCGCGTTCGTCGATTTTATTGCCCGCTCGGGCTACAACACGTTGCACCTGTATCTGGAGGGCCGGATCCGGACGCCCTCTTTTCCGTATCCTGCAGGGAACGAAAGCTACTCGCTCGCGGAGATGGCGTCGATTGTGGGGTATTGCGGCGGGCGGGGAATCGAGGTCATCCCGCAGGTCAACTGTTTCACCCATGCCGAGCACTTCTTCCGTCACCCGGCGATTCAGTCGCTGGGCGAGTTGCGCGGGCCGGCCACGACCGGCCGCTTTGGCGGCAAGGCGCCCGGCAATACGTTCTGTCCCTCGCAGGAAGGGACCTATGACTTCATCGGGACCTATCTGGCGGAGGTCGCCGCGGTCTTTCCGTCGCGCTGGTTCCATGTGGGGCTGGATGAAGTGTGGGACATCGGCCGCTGCCCGGATTGCCGCCGCCGGCTGCGCGCGGGGGAGACGCAGGACGATCTGTTCCTGCGGCACGTCCTGCGCCTGCATGAACTCGTTGCCGGCAAGCTCGGCAAACGCATGATGATGTGGGACGACATGCTGGAGGAATATCCGTCGGTCCTCGAGCGGCTGCCCGCCGATATCGTGCCATGCGTGTGGCAGTACGGCGACATGGCCGATCGGTGCAAAACCCATTTCGGCAACCAGTCCCGCGACTGGCGCCTGGCGGAGTACCGGCGGCGCGGCGTCGACTTCCTGATTTGTCCGGTGAACTGGAACCCGCTCAACGCGGAATCGCTGACGCGCCATGCGGCGCCGTATCGCCCGCTGGGCGGGCTGATGACCGTCTGGGAGAACAGCACCGGCTTCATGCTGTCGAGTTACCCGATCCTCGCTTTCGCCGGAAGACTCTGGGAAAGCGGGCAGTGGTGGCGCGGGCGTGAGGTTTTCCGCGAGGTGTGCCGGGATCTCTTCGGCGGCGCGGCGGACGAGATTGCCGACGCCGCTTGGGCACTGCTCTGCCAGGGCAACATGGCGCGTCCGGTGGCGCCGACGCCTGCGACGGCGCCGTTGCGTGGTCCGGTCGCCCCGGCGGAGGTCCAGGTCGATTCCGTGTTGCGGGTCAGCCGCAAGCCGCTCGCCGCGTATGCGCCTCCCGGCCCGCTGGGACGGGAGGTGCTGGAAGACCTGCTGGTGTGCGTGGATATCAACCTGGCGGTGCACGCGTGGCGCGTGGTGATTGAGGACGCCGCGTTGCGCCGGGCCGGGCAGCCGGCCCCGTCGCGGGCGGAGTCGCTGACCCGGGCGCGCGCCGTGCTTGAACAGGTGCGGGATCTCAAGGCGCGGCGCGCGGCGCAATGGCAGCGACTTCGCCCCGGGATTGCGCACGGGAACGGCCGGCCGATCCTGGCCGCGGAGGAAGAGGGCATCGCCGACTTCGTCCGCAGCCTTGAACGCGACGAGGAAGCCTGCGGTCTGCTGCGCGTCCGTTACGCCCTGCCGGGCTACTATGGCGCCCAGAAGGTGCGGCTGCTGGTGCGCCATGCCGGCGATATGAATTGGCACCGGGTGTATGAGGGCGTGCCCAAGCCGCGGGAAAGCATCCGGGAGGACTTGCCGTTCTACGTGTTTGAACATCCCCTGCCGGCTGGGCGGGTTCCGGAACGGGTCCGGGTGGAATCCTGGGGCTACGGCGGCGTCGGCTTGGCGTATATCGAGTACCTCGCTGACTCGACGATTCGGGTCCCGGATGGCGTGGTCGCCTCGGAAGGACTCATCGAACGGCCCACGGCGCTGCTGCTTGACGATACGTTCTGGTGTCAGATGGGAGAAACGGACGCGCATGCCGCCTTCCACCGTCCGGAACTTGCCGAAGCTGTGCACGGTCTGGAAATCACCCTGAAACCGCTGGCGATATGAAAGCAAAGGAGCCTGCCATGACCTGTTATCAACTGCCGAAGACCGTATCCCTTGTCCATCGGGGCGGTACTGAGTCGACGTGTTACCGCTATGCCGTGAGCGAACTGGCTCGGCTCTTGCAGAGGATGGGCGTTTCGACGGAGGCCCGCGAAGGGGAGGGGGGGAGCGCTCCCTTTTGGCTGGCCCTCGGCGAGATGCCCGGTGAGGCGGGACTCGCTTCGACCGGTCTGAAGCACGACGGGTACCGGCTCAGGGTCGCGAAGCGCGGCATCGGAATTGCCGCCGCGTCCGCCAAGGGCGCGCTCAACGGGGTGTACGAGCTGGCCGAACGGTTGGGCTACCTGTTCCTGCTGCCGGGCGAGGCCGGGGAATGGGCGCCGGAGCGTCCGGTCGATTTGCCCGTGGGCGAGTTCGTCATGCAGCCGCGCTTCCCGTTCCGTGGGGTGTTCTGGAATCCGCTCGGCACCAAGGACTACACGGTTGAGGAATGGCTGCGGTTCTATGCCAAGCTGCGGTTCAATGCGCTGTCACTGGAGGATACCGGGCACCGGCCCCTCGCCGATGAACTGGGGCTGCGTTTCGAGGTCGGGGGACACGGCCTCTCCAAGATGCTGCCCCGGGATCTTTTCGAGAAAAAGCCGGAACTCTTCCGCCTGTTCCAGCCGGAAGATTTCAACGGCAAGAGAATGAAAGACTCGAATTTCTGCATCACCAACTCCGAGGCCCGGGACATCATCAAGAAAAATTTCCAGGAGAAGTTGGCGTCCGTCCGCGGCGCCTACGGCATCCACGCGTGGGCCGACGATCTGCCCGCCGGCGGCTGGTGCCTGTGCCCCAGTTGCCGGTCATTCAGCCCGCCGGACCAGTCCATGCTGGCCATGAATCTGCTGGCCGAGGCCGCCCGGGACTGCGGCAGCGAGACGCGGATCGCCAATATCGCCTACCATGACACCATGCGCCCGGGAGTCAATATCAGCCCGGCTGCGGAAACGTTCCTGCTCTTCGCCCCGCGCGAGCGCTGCTACGGGCACGCCCTCGATGACCCGTCGTGTGCGCGCAATCGATTCTACGTTGAGGCGCTGAAGGCCTGGCGGACGAAATGCGCGGGCATCGGGGACAACCACACGTTCGAATACTATTTCGACCAGATTCTCTTTCGCGGCCTGTACCCCTTCATGCCGGGTGTGATTCTGGATGACATGCGGGTCTACCAGGAGCACGACATTGAATCCCACATGTCGCTCCAGATCGCGGGACCGGCGTTGGCCCCGGACTTCAACATGCTGCTCTTTGCCGCCGCCCATTGGGACGAGACGCTCACCGCCGGGACGTTCTGTCAGGGCCTGGCGGCCAAGTTGGCGCCGGGCGGCGTCCCGGCCTGGGGGGAATACCTTGAGGCGCGCGGCAGGATCTTCACCGACGCGATGCGGATGTGCGGGCATGACGTCGAGGTCTATCTGGATTATCGCTGGCTCCCCGAAACGACCTCGTCTTTCGCGAGGGAGATGGCCGGGGTCTATGCCGAGACGTCCAACCGGCTGGCGGCTGCCGCCGACCGTCTGGAAGTGGCAATCCCCGCCGGGGCGCCTGATCGCGTGCGTTGCCTGGCTGGCATCGAGGCGAAGCGGGCGAGGTTCGAAGCGGCCGAACTCATGGCGATGCACTACCAGCAGAGCGCCGTGAACCAGTTTGCCGAGTACCTGAACACTGGAAACCGGGCGAGCGCCGCGAAGGGCTGCGAGCTGCTGACGGCCACCCTGGACGCCCTGAAAGTCGCCAAGGTGAAAGCCATCGAGTTTGGTTTGGCGCCGAACACCTGGTACTACGGGAACATCAACAAGTGGCTCACCGGCGAATTCGAACGCAAGATCGCCAACTACCGCGCCGTGGGACGAGGGTTTCAGGTATAGGAGCCTGTTGATACCCCGGCTCGCGAGGACGCTCCAATGCAGGAAGCTCGCTTGCGAACGATGGATGGCTTGACGATAATGATATATAGCGATATACGTCATCATTCATATTGGAATGCTGAATAACAAGGAGTGGGTTTCATGATGACACAGCGTACGTGGTGGGGAGTGATGCCGATCGTGTTGACCAGCCTGACCAAAACGACGACACGCCTGTTCGTCGTGCTTTCTGCAATGGTCGCCTGCACCGCGGTTGCGGATTCGCCGTTGCCGGCGTCCCAATGGCAGATCAAGACCGCAGCGAACAACAAGGTTGAGTTGCTGGATAAGGACGGGACTCTTCTCATCGATTTCACCATCGCGCCGGACCAGATCGCGCGCAGCGGGCATCGCTCTTTTCACTACGGGTACGCCGACCTGATGCTGAAATTGCCGGTGAAACTCGGGAACGACATCGAGCGCGTCGTCTATGAATATGCCGACCTGACCGGCAAGAACCGGAGCGCGTGCGAGATCTATCTGCGCCCGGTCATCCGCGACGCGGAAGGAGAACTGTTCGTTTTCGAACCCAAGGCGTATCCCCACCTCCAATCCGGCCGGCAGACGTGGAGCAAATGGATGTCGACCAGTTTCTATGCGGGGGAAGCGGGTGCGGCGGCCAGCGACATCTATTTCGTCGAAGGAAAGGCCGGCAACGCATTTCCGGACGGCGGCTTGGAGATGGTCGGGTTCAAGCTCACCATCCGGATATACAGCAGTGCCGAGAAGGCTGCCACGGAGACCATTGCGCCGGTAAGCGGCCAGGTCGCGCTCGGTGAGTTCGCGACTTTCAAGCAGAAGCTCCCCTACGAGACGCCGTTCGCCTATGTCGACGGCATGCTCAGCAAGACGGGGAGCTACACCCTGGCGGTCCAGGTGTTGAACGAGTTCCAGGGGCGCCCGGTTGCCGAGTTCAGAAAGGCGTTCGAGTTCGATCCGGGCAATCTTGCCAGCCGCAAACAGAAACTGGAGATCCCGCTCGGCCCCGACGATCTCTACCGCATCAACTACCAGATCACCGATGCGGACGGCAAACTGGTGACCGACAGCCGGATGCAGCGGCAGGTGCTCGGCAATCCGGACAAGACGCCGCTGAAACCCGTCGATACCGGCAAGGCCCCGTCGCTCGGCCATGTCCGGATCAACCCGGATCACGCCGGGCGCGGCGTCTATGAACGCAGCGAGCCGATGCGCGTGGACCTGCGGGTGTTTCCCCAGGGCAGGAAGAGCCTCGAGGTTTCCTGGAAATTGACGGCCTACGGGTTTGACGATGTGATTGACCAGGCGACCAACCAGGTCGAGTTCGGGACAAGCGCCTTCCAGACCCTCTCCCTCACCCCGAAAACCCAGCCCGGCCGCGATGCGTACCGCTTGCTTGTGGAAGTGAAGGACCAGGGCAAAATCGTCGATGGGCAGACCTACTATCTCGGATTCCGCACCGACCCGAAGGTTTCGCACGACCGCGCCGGGGAACTGGCCGACCGCCGGGAGATCAAGAAGGGACCCTACAATCGCACCACGTATGTTCTGCCCCCGGGAGCGGCCTCAACGGAGGCCCAGGCCAGCGCGCATTTTCGTGAATACCTTACGCAAGCCAGGCGAATGGCGCCATCGCTTACCTACATGATCGACCTGGTCGACTTCGAGGTCCTTCCCGGCGTTTTCGACTACACCATGCTGGACAAGGTCATGGATGCCGCCGCTGATTATGGCTGCAAAGTCACCGTACGACTGGGGCACGCGGACGAACACGACAAGAACCTCTATCGCTGGCCCAAGTGCGCCCGCCAGTTCAGCTATGACGGCACGATCGCCTCCGGGCATGAATACTATGGCGCCTACGCCGTCAGCGACCCGACAACCCGTAAGCTCTGGCTCGACTCCTACCGTGCTCTCTTCAGCCGATACAGCCGCCACACCGCGTTCGAAGGGTATTACATCATGCTGCCCGGCGGCGAATGGTCGGTGGTCGACCAGCCGTGGATGGGCACCATTGTCGGGTATTCCCCCATCGACGCGGCCGCCTTCCGGGACTACTTGAAGGGCCTGGGGTTCACCCTGGACCAGGTCAACCAGCGATGGGGGACCCGCTACGGGCGTTGGGACGAGATCGCCGTCCCCATGCCGGACCTGCGCGGCGGCGCTTCGCCCGATCTGCGGATGCAGTGGGTCGACTTCAACCGCTTTAAGTCCTCGCTCGCCACCGACGGATGGTTCCCGGATGCCGTGAATGACATCCGCCGGTATGACGATCGCCGCGTGACGATCATCTACGGCTCTCCCATGAAGTATAAGAGCCTGTATGGGAAACTGGATTACTGCCACAACGGCGGAAACCATTACGGACAGGATCTCGGAGAGTTTGTTGAGGCGTGGGACAAGGGCGACATCGGCTGGATCACGGAGCCGCATCATCCCCATCGCTGGGCGGCCTATGGCGACCCCGCGGGGAAAGGCTGGGTGCTTGACTGGTCGGTCTGGGTGATGACCGCGCAAGCGGGAGGCGGCGGCGCCAATCTGCACATCTATTACATGCCGAACCAGACGCTGGATCTGGTTGCCCACTACGGCGGCGCTTTTGCCTATGACGCGATGGAGAAGTACAAGCCGATCCTTTCCGAGCTCCATGACCTCAAACTCGTTGCGCCGGAAAAGCAGGTTGCTGTCAAGTATGATCCCAGCACCCTCTACTGCAAGCATCGCACGACCTTCAGTTCGCGCGGCAGCGACCTGAAGCGCTGGTTTGAGCTGCTCGAGGCGGACTCCGTTCCCTATGAGGAGCTGGATCCCGGCAAGCTCGGGACCTACAAGTTGATCGTGCCGAATCCCCTGGACGAGGTGATTTCGCTCGAGACCTTGGAAGTCTACGACAAGGCCGTGCGTTCCGGCGCAAAGATCATCATCACCGCCAATACCGGCAAGTACGTTCCCGAGCTCGGGAAGGAGCCGTTCATGCTGCTGAAGAAGCTCGGGATCGCGCCTCCGTCAGCGCCCTATAGCGGCAAGGGTGAGCGGGTTGTGGCGGAGGTTGACGGGAAGGAGCCGCTCTTCCTGAAGAAGGGACAGAAACTCGCGTTCCAGACGACGGAGTCATTCCGCAGTCAGCTCGCGACAGAGGAAATCCGCAAGAAGTTCTGGCAGTATCCCTACCGCTGGCTTCCCGAAACCGATTACTTCGGTTACTACCCCGGCCACAAGGCATCCGACGGCAAGGTCATCGCCCGTTTCCCGGATGGCGGCGCGGCGGTTTCCCTGCATCAAGTCGGCCAGGGCGAAGCGGTGGTCTTCTGGGGGACCCCGGACATGAGCGGCAACAAGCTGAAGGGGATGATGAGCGACGCCGCCGACTGGGCCGGCGTGGTGAACCCGAACAAGGGCAACGTGTTGCAATACTCCGTGGAAGGCAGCAACGACAAGCTGCAGCGCCATTACCTCCTCGTCTACAACGAAACCCCGGGCCGTTACACCCAGAAGTTCCCCCAGGTGCCGGACGGCGACTGGTTCCTCGACGACATCGTCAGCTCACAGCGCCTCGGTAATTATAACGGAGCGTACATCCGGACGAACGGTCTGGAGCTGATCTGGGATGAGGGCTATTCGCCGCTTAAGATCATCCGCATGATTCGGAACATGAAGGGTGTCGACTGGAAGGACAAGTACAAGAGCGTTCCCAGTCCAACCGCCAAGTGAGCGATAAAAAGCCTACAGCCTACAGCCTACAGCCTCGGCAACCAGCGGGGCGTCAGCCATGTGAAAGGTGAGGTAACGATGCACTACACACGAATCATCACGGCGGCGTTGCTGCTGGCCGTCAACGGGGCCGGGGCAGGTGAAGTGCCGCTGCCTGCACTCAACAAGTCCGCCGCATGGACCGTTCAGAATCCGGACAAGAAGCTGCTTGAGATGGGTGACATGGCGGATTGGCTCGCGATCAAAACCCATGTCGACAAAACGCATTCCTGCCGTCTTCTTCTGAAGACGCCGGTCGATATTCCGAACGGAAGCGAGCTGGTCTGGAACGGCGCGATTCAGGACGTCCGGGAGGTGATGGTCTATGCCCTGGTCACCGACTCGAAGGGGACTCTCTTTCAATTCGATCAGGAATCCCACTCCTTTTCCAAGCGGAGCATGTTCCTGGGCGGGCGTTTCGCCGGCGGGCTTCTCCGCGTGGGCGAGGTCAGGTTCCGCACCAGGGGCATGCGGGCGTTCACGCGCCAGAGCTTCCGCTCCGTGGAGCCGCTCAACAAGCAGCCGGTCCCGCCTTTGAAGCTGGTGGGATTGGAGATCGGAACCGAATCGGAGGCGGCCAAACCGGAAGAGACAACCCTCTACTTCCGGAATTTCCAGCTTACCGATGTCACGCACCATAGCGCGCTGTATTACCAGTTCAACGATCAGGAGTGTTTTGGGGAGATCGACGGAAAGCCAAGCCTCTGCTACGGCGATATTTTGGGCTGGTGGGGATACCGGCAACGACAATTCCAGATCGACTGGGGTATCCGCAGGCAGTATGACGGGCAGCCTTTTCTGACGGGAAGCGCCTCGTTTGAAACCGATCCGAAAGCGGCCCTGCCGGTCACCCTCCAACTTGCCAAACGGATTGAGTTCCCGGTCACCCAACCCGGGACCTACTGGGTGTCGGTCAAAGTCCGCGCCGGCAACACCATCACCAACAAGGTCAGCATCAAAGAGGATGAGTATCGTCTCTATGTCATCACCGGAGACAGACAGAGACTGCCGCGGGAGATCTCCGCCAAGAAGAAGATTGGCACGAGCGGCATCCGGATCAGTCCGGAACGCAAGAGCCTGGTCTGGCTCGCTGGGGAGCCCTGGATATTGAACGTGAAGTTCCTCGATGCGGAAGGAACGATGGGCAAGGTCGAGGTTGCCGACAAGACCGGAACCGTTCTGGCGCAGAAAGAAACGGACGCATCCGGCGCCGGTCAGGAACTCACGCTTGATCTGTCCGGTCTGAAAAGCGGCATCTACCAGGTGACGGCGATGCAGTTCAAGGACGGGGTCATGGTGGACCAGAGTGTTCGGACCCTCGGCCGGAAGGAAGACGTGACCGAGGGGGCCTTTTCGCTGCCCCCGGGGATCCCCACGGCAAGGCAGGTGATCGACGGGGAAAAGCCGCTCTTCTATTTCGACGCGCACATCAGTAACCACGGGCGGGACGATGTGGACAAGATCAAGAAGGTGATGGATGTCACCGCTCCGATAACCACGAACTTCGAAGTGCGGGCGTCCTGGAATGAAGTCGAAGCGCTCCCCGGCGCCTATGACTTCAGTGAAATAGACGCTTTGCTGCGCCATGCGAAGGAGCGGGGCATCGCCGTGCAACTGTTCATCAGCTTTCACGCGCCGGAATGGGTTCCGTCGCACTACACGCAGAACCCCGAGGGTCAGATCTTCGGGCACAATACGTATCTGTTCCATGGCGCACGCTTGAACACGTTCCAGTCGCCGGTCATCCGGAGCGCGGCGATTCGGTTTGTGGAAAACCTGGTCTCGCATTGCCGCAATGATCCGGCGTTGGCGAGCTATTACATCCTGATCGAGCATCCCGGCGAAGCCTCCTACAAGGGCTGGTTCGAAGGCTTCGACCCGTTCACCCTCGGCAACTTCCGGAAAGCGATGGAAGCCAAATACCGGACCGTCAAGGCGGCGAACCAGGCGTGGAAGACGTCGTTTAAGGCTTTTGATGACGTCATGCCGCCCGTACACGGGGCGAAGGCGGCCAATGTGTTCTGGCTCGACTGGATCTCCTTCCGGGAGGAATCGGTGGACGAGTTCATACGGGAGAACGTGCAGGAGATCCGCAAACGCGATCCAGCCCGCCTGATCATGATCTACGGCGGAGCGCGGGAGGAACTGAAGCCGTTCAACGTCATGACGGCCAATGGCGGCTGCGAGCGCCCGGAAATGTTCGCCTATGGCCTGATCCAGGCGGCGGATAGCGGCATGCCGCAGCGGGCGGAGGAAGTGTCCGTGTCGAATTGGGCGGCGGAGTATCCGACGCGCCTCGATACGAGTCTTTTCTCGATGATGATGGGCGGCGGAGCGAATTCGAGCTGCAAGATGTTCTTCCCGGCAGACGTCTACCTGCGTTCGAATTCGCTGGAACCGCTCCGGAAAGATCCGATCGCACTGAATCGGTTCGAGAAATTCATGCCGATCTGGACGGAACTTCGTTCAGCGCGTCCGCTGGCCGGGGATATCCGCTATTTCAGGAACATCAACGGGGGTCGGCTTGAACGCAAGTCCACGTTCAACGGAGGCGGCGACACCTGGTCCACCCGGGTTCTCCTGGATTCGCAGATTCCGTTCGGCGTCGCTCCCGGAACGAACTGGAAGCAGGCGAAGCTGATCGTCGTGCCGCTGAGCGGCCTGTTGACCCTGGAAAACCAGGTCATGGGTGAGTTGGCCGGGATCGTGACGAACGGCGGCAACCTCCTGATGTACGCCGAAACCGGGCGTTACAGCGTTGAGGATGACGATGCGGATTGGGTCCTGCTGAAGACCTTCGGGTTTAATCCGCCGGAAACCCTCCGCGAGGGCGCGTATGGGAAGGTGGCGGGCGCCCCGGGGAGCGAGCTCGCCAACCGGACCAATATGGGCGCCATGCGACACACGTGGACCGCCGGTGTTCAGCCGGGCAAGACCCTGGCGGTGTTCAGCGACGCCCAGAGCACCCCGGCGCTCAGCGTCAAAGAGTTCGGCAAAGGCCGGTTGTTTGTGATCTGGTCGCAGGAAGTACAGCCGCCGGCAAACGTGGGTGAAAAGGATTATCCCCTGGTGCGCGCGGTGGCCGAGATGTGCGGGGCGGATCTCCCGGTCGAGTGCGATTCCCGCTGTTTCTGGACCAACCTGATAAAGGACAAGAACAGCGACACCTGGTATCTGCTGGTCATGCGGAACAACGTCGGGAGCGATGACGCGAACACGGCGACGGTGAAAGCGAAACTCCCCACGGGGAATTACCAGATCGGCGAACTCATCAATGGCCAGGTCAATCTCAAGCAGACGGCCCAACAATTGGCGGGAGACGGACTGCAGGTTCGTCTGGCCAAGCGCGAAGTGGCGATCTACAAGCTGAAACGGAACTGACGGAGTTGGGGACAATGCATCTATCGAGCCTTGTGCAAATGCGTAACGATGTATGGGGTAGGGCCGGGTTTATCCCGGCCAGACGCGCTCGTCCTGCAAGGCAGGATGGCCGGGATAAACCCGGCCCTACCTGTCGTTCCGTCAGTAACTCACTTCTGCAAGGTTCAGTCATCAGACATCTGTTTGGTGCCGTGCTGATTGCCGCTGTCGAGGCCGCAGCGCTTCCTCCGCCTGGGGCGGGGGAATGGGTGAAGCCGGAAACGACGAATGGAACGGTGGAACTGACCGTCCAGAACGGTCTTTTCGCCATTCAGTACGATCTGCTGCCGACCGTCCCGGTCCTCCACGGCAACCGGACGCGTTTCATCTGTGACGCGGATATCCTTTTGAAAAAGCCCCGGGCGCTTTCGCCGGATACAGAACGCATCTGCTTCGAATCAAAGGGCCTCATTCCGGACAGCCGGGAAGTCCATAACGCGGTGGTGTTGCAGCCCATCGTCAGGGATGCCAATGGGGAACTGTTTTATTTTGTGCCGGGGAAGGGCGGCAATCTGAATCCATCCGCGAAGGGCTGGAATGCGTATTCAACCGCGGGATTCTTCGCAGGCGAAGCCGGCGCAGCGGCCCAGGACATGTATGCAACGGGGGGGACTCCGGATAATTCGCGCCCGGACGGGAAACTGGAGCTGATCGGGATTCGCCTGCACGTCACGCAGGCTGCGTCCGCCGCCGATGCGGGCCGGGGCAAGGGTCCGGACAAATCCGTGAAGGGCGTCCTCTACCTCGGCGAGATTGAAGAGAAGCCTTTCAAGGTGCCGTTCGCCCATCCGTTCGCCTACGCCGATGCGTTCCTCAAGGAGAAAGGCCAATACACGTTTGCCGCGCAAGTCACCGATGAGTTCCAGGGGACTCCGGTTCGGGAGTTTCGCCGGACGCTTGCATTCGACCCCGCCGATCCGGCAAGTGGCCGGCACGAACTTGAGTTTCCGCTCGGTCCGGATGGGCACTACTGGATCGACTACCAGGTGATCGCCGAGGACGGATCCACGGTCACCAGCGGATTCATCAAGCACCAGGTTCTCGGCAATCCCGACACGGTCCCGCTCAAACCGGTCGCGCTGACCGAGGCGCCGTCAATCGGCTACATGCGCCTCAATCCGGGAGACCCGCGGAAAGGCGTCTGCGCGTCAAACGAACCGTACCAGGTGACCGTCCGCATCTTCCCGAAGGGAAAGAAGGACGTAAAGTTGCAGTACCGGCTGTATCCGTATTACTGCAAGGATGTGCTCAGCACGGGGGACCAGGCCTTGACGTTCCCGGACGCCCAACCCCGGGACGTTGTGCTCGCATTTGAACCCCAAGGCGCGTTCACCGCATTTCGCCTGGTGCTCACGCTCACCGAAGCCGGGAAGACCATTGACCTGCGCACCTACTTCTTCGGGCGGAAGACCAATCCGGCGGAGCATCGCGACAAGCCCGGGATGAGGACGGACCGCCGCGAGATCAAGAAGATCCCTTACAACCGTCTCACGTATTGCATTGCGGATGCCGACAACAAGCCGGGTGCCCTGACGTTTGGCGAGCTGCACCGCACTTTCCGTGAGTATCTGGCGAACACGCACGAGTTTGTGCCGCACCACACCTATATGGTGGAATTGAACGACTTCGAGATCCTGCCGGGGGTCTATGACTTTGCCGTGCTGGATGACGTCATGGATGCCGCCGCCGACTACGGCTGCAAAGTGACGGTACGGTTTGCCCATGCCGACAAGCATTCCGGTCCCTACCGCTGGGGGAAATTCTCGCGCCAGATTTCCGCGGAGGGGGCCGTGATCGACATGCTCTCCTACGGCGCTTACGAAGTGACCGATCCGGCGCTCAACAAGATGTGGCTGGATGCTTATCGGGCCTTCTATGACCGTTACAATCGCCATACGGCCTTCGAAGGATATTACATCATGTTGCCGGCTGGAGAGTGGATCGTGGTCGACCAGCCGTGGGCTGGGACGATCGCGGGATACTCCCCGATTGCCGCCGAGAGTTTCCGCGAGTATCTGCAGAAGACGCTCAAGCTCTCGATCGCCGACCTGAATAAACGCTGGGGCGCCACCTATCGCTCTTTCGACGAGGTTGCCCCCCCGCTGCCGACGTTCCGTGACGGGGCAAAGCCCGATCTGCGCATGTCGTGGATGGACTTCTGCCGGTTCAAGAACGGTCTCGGCGCCGACTTCTGGATCCCCAAGGCCGTCAACGGCATCCGCAGCTATGACGACGACCGGATTACGATCGCCTATGGCAGGCCGTCCTCCTATCCGGATCTCTACGGTAAATTGGATTACGGCCACAACGGCGGGAACCATTCACTGGACCACCGCGGCGAGTACCAGGCGGCCTGGCTGAAGGGCGGCATCGGATGGATCACGGAGCCCATCCATCCGTTGGGGTGGGGCGCACAAAATGATCCGGGCAAGAACGGGTGGGTACTCGACGTTTCCATCTGGACCATGATTTCACAGGCGGGCGGGGGCGGCGCCAATCTGCATGTCTACTATTCCCCGGTTCCCACGCTGGACCTGCTGCGACATCAGGGCGCGTTCTATGCCCTCGACCGCTATGAGAAGTTCAAACCCTTGCTGCGGGAACTTCACCAGGCGGAACTCCTCCCTCAAACGGCGGAAATTGCCGTGCATCAGGATAAGGGAACCCTCTTCACCAAGCACCGCACCACCTTCGGCGCCCGGCTTGGGGATCTCCGCCGCTGGTTCTCCCTGCTGGAAGACGACGGGATCCCCCATGCCGAACTGAGCGCCTTCCCGGATGCCTCCTTCAAGCTGGTCGTCCCGAACATCCTCGATGAAGTGATCTCGCTCCAGACGTTCAACCGTTATGTGAGCATGGTCAAGGAGGGCGGCTCCAAAATGATCATCGCGGCCAATACCGGAAAACATGTCCCGGAACTCGGGAGCGACCCCTTCCAACTTCTCAAGGCATTGGGAATCGCTGTTCCGGCCGCGCCGTATGTCGTGAACGGGCATGTGTCCGCAAAGACGACCAGGCCGAATCCGCTGTTTCCCGATAACAGTTCCGTTGACTTCCAGACGGTAAGCACGATGCGCGAGCAATTGAAGAGCCCGGACGTTATTGCCAATTTCTGGCAGTATTCCTATCGCTGGATCCCTGAAACGGACTACTTCGGCTATTACCCGGGGCACCAGCCGGGCGGAATCGTGTTTGCCCAGTTTGCCGACGGGGGCGCGGCGGCGTCCTTGCATCAGGTCGGCAAGGGTGAGGTCATCGTCTTCTGGGGAACCCCGGACATCAGTGGCCATAAACTCAAGAACATGATGACCCGCGCGGCGGACTGGGCCAAGGTGGTCAATCCGCTGAAGGATGCGGAAGTCCCTAATTTCACGGAGCTCGCGAACAAGACGCTCAAGCGTCACTACGGGCTCTTCTACCTGGAATGGCAGTTCGGCAGCTTCCGGGTAAAGTTCCCGCAATGCCCGGATGGGGACTTCTTCTGCGATGAAATGGTGTCCGACCGCCGAATCGGACGGCGCAGCGGCAAGGAATTGCGGGAAAAGGGGATGATCCTGGACTGGCGTCAGGGTGATTCGCCGCTCAAAGTCGTCCGGATGGTGCCGGCTGGAATTGTCCCCCCCCACGTGGGTCGACAGTTATCCGGGCAAGTAGCTGGCGTCCCACAGGGACGCCAAGCGGTTTGGGCTGCAGGCGGTTAGGCCAAACTGCAAGGATGTCGATAATGACATGTCGCACGATCACGTGGAAGTATGCGAATGTCCCAAGGAGGGCTACCGTCCGCAACCCATGGGAGGGCGCGCATGTTGCGCGCCGCGGACGGCGACACGCCGTCCCTCCCAAGAAGATGCGACGCGTTTGCGTCGCATGTCGTCAAGGAATCAGGAGAACAACAAGCATGAAGATCACCGATTTAACGAGATGGATGACCAGTGTGTTTGGCGCG
Source organism: uncultured Verrucomicrobiota bacterium (assembly GCA_964611575.1). Lineage (GTDB taxonomy): Bacteria > Verrucomicrobiota > Kiritimatiellia > CAIKKV01 > CAITUY01 > CAITUY01. Next base: position 18,665 of record CAZTAJ010000015.1, on the reverse strand, counting down.
GCCGTATTTGGACTCGGGGTGTTTGTCGCGCAGGCGCAAGGTGAGTTCCCGCTGAAGGACGGCGACACCTGGGTGATGGTCGGCGACAGCATCACGGCCCAGCATCTGCATTCCAACTATTTCGAAGCCTTCTGCTATGCCCGTTTCCCGAAGATCGCGTTTTGCTTCCGTAATTCCGGAGTCAGCGGCGATACCATTCCGAAAGCCATGGACCGCTTCGCGTGGGATGTGGCTGCCTGGGCACCGACTGTGGTGTCGGTCGAACTCGGGATGAACGACCAGGGTCAGCGCGACTTCACGACGAATACATACAGGGATGGCATGAGCGGGTTGCTGGCCAAGATTCGTTCGACCCATGCGCGTCCGGTGTTGTTCTCCCCCAGCCCCGTGAACAACGGGACCCTTCTGGTGAATGCGGACCCGGGCAACAGCCGGCTCAAAGCCTGTACAGAGGTCCTGAGAACACTCTCCGAACAGGAGAAGATTCCCTATACGGACCAGTATACTCCGCTGGCGCAATTGTGGGGACAGAACAAGCCGATGGAAAATGTCGCCAATCAGTTGACGTCCCTCGGCAAACTGCTTGCCGCCCAGCCGGACCTTGCCGGCGCCCAGCATGCCAAGGCGTTCCTGGACGTCTGGAGCAAGATGGAGAAGCAGCCGGTGGCCATGATGGGCGATCCCGTTCACCCGGGGCCGGTCGGTCAGCTTACCATGGCGGCGGCGTTGCTGACCGGACTCAAGGCCCCGGGATTGGTCAGTCATGCGACGATCGATGCCAAGACCGGCATGGCCGGCGAGGTCGTTCAGTGCAAAGTTGAGAACGTCAAGACGGCCGGCGACACGCTCTCATTCGACCGTCTCGATGAGGCGCTTCCTTTCCCGATTTCGGACGATGCGCGGCCGGCTGTGACGGTGGCCGACAGTATCGCCAACCTGAGCCAGTATCTGCTGACGGTGACAGGCCTGAAGGCGGACCGCTATGACGTGAGCGTGGATGGCGTGAAGGTGGCGACGGTGTCCGCGGCCGAACTTGCCAAGGGCTGGAATATGGGCCTTTTGGACAAAGGCCCCATCGCCGACCAGTGCCGCTCGATCCTCCAACTGGTGGAGGCCAAGGAATACGGGGTGGGACGGTGGCGGGGTCTGTCGAAGGCGGTTGCCACCAGTGGCGGGCAGGAACAGAAGGATCAGCTCGCCGAAGCGACCATAAAGGTGAAGGAGTCAGATGCCAAAATCCGTGAGGCGGCTCAGCCGAAGTCTCACCATTGGGAACTGGTTCCGGCAAAGGCGTAAGACCGCCGTTTCTTGCGTGACCTCTCAAGCCTTAATGTGCACGCTACGGGCATGGCGGCGACACTCGCAGGAACGGAAGGTTTCGGACTGGATCTGCGCCGGGCCCTCACGCCCTGGCATCACATGGCCGTCACCAGCGGCTGGACTGTGGTGCAGCCGCTGATGCCGACCGTCTGCGGCGTCGGGTCGGTGTTCAGCCCGCCGATCGCGGCTCGTGATCTTGTTCTGCGGTTGACGTTTGTCGTGGACGGTCACCGCGTGGTGGACAACGGCAATTACCGGAAAGGCGACTGCGGTCTGCTCTACGCCGGCGGCACCTGGTTCCCCGACCGCATCGAGCGTCACGGCACGTATCACCAGCGTCTCGACGGTCGCTTGCGATCGCTCGATGTGCGCAGCGAGTTGGTTCCGCTCTTTGGCCGCGCCGGCTTCCTGCTCGTGGTCGGCGTGCGCAATCGCGCCGGTGGGCGGGTGCGGGTGGACGTCGTTCCCGAGGTGCTGCCCGGCCAGCCTGGCCATGTCGAACTGCGGGTCTCCGAGGGGTCAGCCCTGAAGAGAACAAAGAATGAACTTGAGTGGGGCGGGTGAGGGTGGTAGAGGCGAGGCATGGCACGGTCACTGAGGCTGGAGTATGAGGGGGCGATCTACCACGTTACGGTGCGGAGTAACGGTCGGGAAGATCTGTTCCGGGACGACAAGGATCGGGTGTACCTGCTGGGGCGGTTGAAGGAGAGCGGGGAGCGGCACGGGGTGAGGGTGTACCTGTTCTGCCTGATGCGGAATCATTTCCATGCGGTGGTGGAAACGCCGCAGGGGAATCTGGGCCGGTTCATGCAGTCGGTGCTGACGGGGTATACGGTATATTTCAATCTGAGGCACCGGCGGCATGGCCATGTGACGCAGGGGCGCTATGGGGCGCGTGTGGTGGCGGGAGACGAGTACTTGCTGAAGCTGAGCCGGTACGTGCATCTAAACCCGGTGCATGTGAAGGGGATGGACGGGAAGCCGGTTACGGAGCGGTTGGAGGTGCTGAGGGCGTACGAGTGGAGCAGCTATCCTGGGTACAGCGGGTTGGGCCGGCGGTACGAGGTGGTGTCGGAGGGGCCGATGTTGGAACTGGTGGGGGGGCGCGGAGAAGGGCGACGGCACGCGTATCGGGAGTTTGTTGAGGAGGGGTTGAGATTGCCGGACGAGGTGTTCGCCGGGGAGATGTGGCGATCGCCACGCAGCATCGGGGATGAGAAATTCCGGGAGTGGGTGGATGAGCGGCATGAGGAGGCGATGGGCAGAGGTCGACTGGTGGAGGACGTGTCGTTTCGAAGGGAACCGCTGGCGGGGGTAAGCGTGGAGGATGTGGAAGCGGCGGTGGCGAAGGAGTGGGGGGTGACAGTCGCGGGATTGAAGGATCGGCGACGGGGCGGATTTGTGAAGGGTGTGGCCGCATTGATGTTGGTGAAGCATGCCAGGCTGACGCAGCGGGAAGTGTCGGCGCGGCTGGGGTTGCGGACGGGATCCGCGGTGAGTTATCAAGTGAGACGGTTGGCGAGGCAGATGGAGAGGGACGAGGCCATCAGCCGTCGAATTGCACGCATCAGCAGGACTCTGGCGGGACCGCAAGGTCAATGAGGATGGCGGCAAGCCTATTTGTTCTCTTCAGGGCTGACCCCTCGGCTGACCCCTCGGCCCACCGACCCTTCGGCCCACTCGCGTGTGCTCTTGAATGGGGAGCCGACGTCTTCGTGTCTGCCGACACGCGGCAGACTGCTGCAGCAAGGCGAGCCGGCCTCAAGGTGCAGCGGACATGACCGGCCAGCCGCCGTTCCGCCGTAATCCCGTACAGATGCCCCGGCCCGGCCGCCAGCGGTTCTTCCCGTGATTCCTGCTCCGAGTGATCGTTGTCGAGTTCCACCCGACCTCAACCGGCGAGAACGAACCCCTTCAGGTACTCCGATTCGGGGAAGCCCGGTTTGCGCGGGTGATCCGGGGGCTGCCCCAGTGATTCGACGATGCAGATGGGACGGTGCGCGTCGCGCGCTGCGCCTTCCAGCACCTTGCCGAACAATTCCCGGTCGACCAGTCCGCTGCAGGAGAACGTCATCAGGACGCCCTCCGGCTTGAGCACCTGCAGGGCCAGCATGTTGATGTCCTTGTAGGCGCGCAGGCCCGGGTGCAGCCGCTGGCGGCCGCTCACGAGCCGCGGCGGGTCGACGATGACCATGTCAAAGGTCTCACCCTTTTCGCGCAGGGCGCGCAGCGTTTCAAAGGCATCGGCCAGGCGGTATTCCCGGCGAGCGGGATCAGCCGTGCCGTTCAGGTCGTGCTGCCGGTCGGCCAGTTCGCGCGCGGCGGAGGAGGAGTCCAGGGCCAGCACCGATGCGGCGCCGGCCTTAAGCGCCACCACGCCGAACGAGTCGGTGTAGGCAAAGACATTCAACACACGCGGCGCCCCAAGTCGCTTCACCCAGGCAGCGACGCGTTGCCGGCTCTCGCGCTGGTCCAGATAGAAGCCGGTTTTGTGCCCGTTCTCGATGTCGGCCAGGAACGTCCAGTCGCCGTCAAGGAAGGGCAGGGGAAACGCGGGCGCGGTTCCGGCAACGAGGCCCTTCCGCGGCTCGAGCCCTTCATGGCGGCGCACGTCGACATCCGATCGTTCCCAGATGGCCTGCGGGTGAAACAGGTCCTGGAGAATCGCCACGATGGTGTCGCGCCGGCGATCCATCGGCGCCGTGAGAATCTGCATCACGAGAACGGATCCATAGCGGTCCACAATCAGCCCCGGCAGGCCGTCGCTTTCCGAAAAGACAATCCGTTGAGCTTCAGCATCCGGCAGCCAGCGCCGGCGCCGCGCGGCGGCGAGGGTCAGTCGGGCCCGCAGTCCGGCGGCGTCAAGACTCTCGCCGGCGACGGTCGAGAAAAGTCGCGCGCGGATCTCCGATGCGGGGTGGACCGTCGCCCGGCCGACCAGGACGCCGTCCGCGGTCATGATGTCCGCTTCGTCCTCCTGTTTGTCGCCTTCCAGGCGGGCAATGGCACCGGACATGATCCAGGGATGCCCCCGGACGATGGGGACCTCGCGGCCCCTCTTGAGATGGATGCAAAGGGTCATAAGTGTACTCGCACAGGGGGTTGACTGAACCACAACCCCTCTCCGCCGTCAAACTAATCGCTCCCGCGCCGGCATTGTTCCGTCGTCAGTCTCCGCAGACCTTGACTCGTGTGGAGCAATGGTCGAAAGTCACCCTTCAGCTTTATCACAGGAGGCAGGCTATGCGCAGGCAGGACGTGGTCGGGTTGGCGATGGTGGCGGGGCTCATTTTGCTGGGAGGCGACTGGGCCACGGCGGCGGCACGATTGCCGGGCGGGCTATACAGCAGCGCCGTGCCGCAAGCCGGGGTGCCCCTGATGTCGCGGCCGCCGGTGATTGACGGGACGATCGGCCAGAGCGAGTGGCAGGACGCCGTCGGCTTCACCGGGTTCAGCCTGGCCGGCCTGCCCTGCGTGCTCCCGCCGGCGATGCAAGGGTGGACGTGGGTGGGGTACGATGCCACGAACCTCTATGTCGGCCTGCGTTGCCAGCGCCCGGCTGACCTGCGTGTCGGCAAGCGGGCGCACGATGCCGCCGATGTCATCGAAGGCGAAGACCATTGGTGGTTGGCGTTTGTGTTCGGCGATGCCACCTACACGTTCAAGCTCAATCCCGTCGGCGTGTTCAGCGACCAGAAGGTGACCGAGTCGGACCGCGGCAAGAACCGGCACACGGCGGGCATCGCCTGGGAAAGCGGGGCCGCGGTCAAGGCGTCTGTGGCCAGCAACGTCTGGGAAGTGGAGATGGCGATCCCGTTTGCCGGCTTCGGGTTGGCTCAGGCGCCGACGAACGGGACGGCATGGCGTACGCTCATCAGTTATGGCCGGAATCATGCCGGCGATCTGCAGGCCGAGTGGAATGGCTCGGCCAACTGGGTCCCGGGCAACTTCGGCTTCCTGCTCTTCAGCGGCGGGGTGCCGGCGTTCCAGGTCGTCGAGTTGGGCGACCTGACGCGGTTGGACTTCAGCCCGACGGTGCGGGTGAGCAATCCGACCGACCGCCGTCGCGACGTCGCGTTCAAGGTCAACGCCGAATGTGGCGCGCAGGTGCTGCAATCCGAGGCCAAGGCGCTGACCCTTGAACCGGGGCAATCGGCGCTCGTGCCGCTCGGGGCGCATCATCTCAGCCTGCCCGAGGGGTGGAGCGGCCGGGTGGTGATCGAGGCCGATGCCGGGGGGGACCACCTCTACAGCCAGATGCTGCAGTTTCAGCCTCTCGGGGTGGCGCAGTATCGGACCTTCGCGCGCTTCTGGCCGTTCGATGCGCCGCTCAAGGAGATCTGGGACCTGCGGTGCGCCAACTACCCGTACTTCAACTCCATGGACGTGTGGGTGGACCTGACGGCGCCCACGTTGCCCGCCGCCGTGAAGCAAGCCACGCAGGCCAGCGTCGAACTGCGCCGCGCCGACGGCGGCAGAATCATTCGCGAGGCGACACTGACGCTGGCGGGCGGGAAGGCCCGCGCGCACTGGGCCGACGTCACGTTGGCGGAGGGCGCTTACACGCTGGTCGGGCGACTGGCGACAGCCGACGGGCAGTCGGTCGGGGTCGCCGTGACCAATCATTTCGTGCGCAAGGTCTTTCCGTGGGAACACAACACGGTGGGGGCTTCTGACAAGGTGTACAGCCCCTTCACGCCGATCCGCCTCAACGCCGCGCGCACGGCGATGCAGCCGTGGGGCCGGTCCTACGCGGTCGGCGTGTGCGGCCTGCCGGGCGCGGTAACCGCGACGCCCGAGGCGCAGGTCGGCGAAGCGGCGATCTGCGGGCCGACGCGGCTGGATGTCGTGGGCGAGGGCGGACAACGCGAGACGTTCCGGGGCCCCACGCGCATCGTGAAAGCTGCCGACGGTCTCGTGCGGCTGGAGGGGCAGGGCGAGGCGGCCGGGTTGAGCTTGAAGACCGAGAGTTTCCTGCAATACGACGGCTGGTACCAGGTGAGCCTCACAATCTCGGCGGCGCAGGCGGTGAAGGTGCAGGGGATCGAGCTAGTGATCCCCTTTGGCGCGTATCCGGATACGTACTACGGGTACCGGTCCGCCTGGTTCTATGGCGGATTGGCGAAAAAGGTCGGGGAACTATGGAACAATGTGTCGAAACGGGACAACCTGTTCACGCCGGCCATTGCGGTGGGTAATGGCGACGTGGCGCTGTGGTGGTACGCGGACAGCGACGAGGGCTGGCGGTTGAGTTACTCCAACGCCTCCCAGCGGATCGTGCGCGATGCGGACGGCGTGAGCCTGCGCATGGCGCTGGTCAATGTGCCGGCGACGCTGGCGCCCGGCGCGCCGGTGCGGGCCACGTTCGCCGTGCTGGCCAACCCCGTGCGGCCGATGAGCACGGACTTCCGCGCCGTGCAGTGGGGCGTGGCCCCGCGCTTTCACGACACGGCGGGTTACGCCTACTGGGGCAACGGCATTGACTCGATTACGCCGGGGTCGGAGGACGGCTATCGGCGGACGCGCGAGGCGATCGACAAGTGGACCGGCCGCACCGCGACCAACGCGCCGCAGCCGTTCCCGCCGATCATTCTCTACAACTCCGGCATGATGCTGGGGCAGGGGATGGAGGAATTCGATACGTTCGGGGGCGAGTGGATCGGGCAGACCCCGCCCGATCCGACGCCGGAATTCCCGGATTCCGACCTGCACGCGCAGGTGCCGTGGCACGGCGGCCTGCGACAGGACTGGCGCGGCCAGCCCAAGCGGCTGGGACCCACGGTTGCCGACCTCACGCAAAGCTGCGTGGACTGCCGTATCTGGCACTACCGGCAGAACATGGAGAAGCTGGGCATCAACGGCTACTGGTTCGACAACCAGCCCATCTGGGCCGGGCGGAACACGTCCACCGATCGCGCCTACACGACGCCCGACGGCACGGTGCGGCCGAAGTATTGTGTCTTCAACCGGCATGAGTTGTTCCGCCGGATGTTCGTGATGTATCGCGAGGCCGGCCGTGAGCCCATCAACTTCACCTCGTACAGTCCCGTGTTCTCCTTCGCCGGCGGGCTCTGGCTCACGGAGATGGACGCCTACGTGTACGGCCACGGGCAGGACCTCTTCGACACGCTGTCCCAGGTCCGCTATTACGATATCGTGTCGCAGGTGCTCGACGTGGAGCGGGAGCAACTTGAACCCGTGGCGCGCTTTCGGGGCATGACCCGCATGCGGCGCAACGTGCCGTCCTTCCTGCGCAGCAACGTCACCGACGTCCACGCCAGCCGCAGCGTGCTCGGGCTCTGCCTGCTGCACGATGTCGGATGCTCGGGCGGCGTGGCCGCGGCGGAAGTGACCCGCGTGCGGGGCGCGCTGAAGTCGTTCGGGCTGTTTGATGGGCCGGCGGAATTCGTGCCCTATTGGCGGAATGCCGACTGGGTGCGCACGTCGGCGCCGGAGGTGCTGGCGGCGCTCTACTGCAATCCGAAAGGCGGCGCGGTGCTCGTCGCGTTGTTGAACACCGGCGTCGGCGCGGCGAAGACGGAGGTGCGTCTGATCGCCGGCAAACGCCCGGCCGCGGCGTCGCAATTGATCGACGCCGAGACGGGGCTCCCGCTCGAGGCTTCGCTGAAGGATGGGCAGATCACCGCCACCGTGGACGTGCCCTCGCACGAGTACCGGTTGCTCCTGTGGCCGTAAAGATCGGAGACAACCCCATGAAGAGTCCTGCAAAAGAATCCCGGCACTATCCTGACGCCCACGGGTTCGCGGAAACGATCGAACAGTTGAAGCTGTACGGCATGCAGAAGCACGAATACGGCGCCCGCGGTATTCAACCCGTATTTGACCGGGCGCTCCGTGACCTGCAGTCGGCCGTCACCGCCTTGCGGCGATTGCCCGGCGACACGACGTTTGCCGCCCGCGAGCCCAGCGATCTCAAGCGCATCCGGGGTTTGCGGCCGGCCGGCCCCCGCATACTGTGGACCGCGTTCAAGCCTGCCGACTACCGCGAGCGCCTCGAAGGCGCCCTGCTTGGCCGCATGGCCGGCTGCACGCTCGGCGCGCCGGTGGAGTTGTGGTCTGTCAAAGGCATGGAGGAACTGGCCCGTGAGACCGGCGTGGCTTTCCCGCCCACCGACTACTGGCCCCGCGTGCCGGATCCTTACGGCCTGCGCTACCAGAATTGCACACGGGAAGCCTACACGCGCGGCAAGATGGACGGCGTGCCGGTGGATGACGACATCGCCTACACCCTCCTCGGACTCCTTGTGGCGGAGCAATACGGCCCCGACTTCTCCGTGGCCGACATGGGCAGGGCCTGGCTGAAATACCTGCCCATGGCCTGCACGGCCGAACATGTGGCGCTGGAGAACCTCAAGGCCCGGGTGCCGGCGCTCAAGGCCGGGGAGAAGGGGAATCCCTATCTCGAGTTGATCGGCGCGGACATTCGGTCCGATCCCTGGGGCTACATGGCCCCGGCCTGGCCCGAACGAGCGGCAACGATGGCCTGGCATGATGCGTATCTCAGTCATCGCCGCAACGGCATCTACGGCGCCATGTATTTCTCCGCCGCGATCGCCGCCGCCTTTGCCTTGAACGATCCCCGCGAGGCGCTGGTCGTCGCCCTCTCCGAAATCCCGGCGGACTGCGCCCTGGCCGACGGCGTCCGGTGGGCGCTCGAAACGGCCCCGAAGATCCACGATTACCGCCAGGCCCGCGCGGCGGTTGATAAGCGCTTCGACGGCATGCACACCGTCCACACCATCAACAATGCGTGCCTGACGGTCTTCGGCATCACCATTGGGGGAACGGACTTCACCCGCGTCATCGGCGAGACCGTGGCGATGGGCATGGACAACGACTGCACCGCCGCCACCGCCGGCAGTATTGTGGGCGCCGTGGTGGGCAGACAGGGCATCCCGTCGCGCTGGCACCGCCGGTTCAACAACACCGTCCATTCCTACCTGATCGGCCAGCCGAAGTTCCGAATAGACGATTTGCTCCGGCGTTTCACAAAGCAGGCCCGCCGTGTCTGGGGTGTTTGAATCGGGACGCCCTGTGACTGCAACATGGTTTTAGGGCGGGAAAGAAACGTCCGCTTCCAATCGGACGTTTCGATGATGGCCGCCGCGTGTGCCTGCAACTCCCGGGCCCCAGTCATATCGCTGCGGTTGAATGCCTCGATCAACCTCATCCGCCATTCAACCCCCGCCACCAGGTTTCGGCGATCTTGCGCATGCCGTCGGCGTTCGGATGCACGCCGTCGGGAAGCAGGTCGGAGGGGGTTAGGGCGGCATGCACATCCACCAGGGTGACGGCATGGCCGTCCGCCTGCAGGGCGGCCAGCACGGTAACGATGTCCGGGACCCGGATCTCGCTGACGCCGCGGGCGGTGAGCACATCCTGGGGGGGAGGGGACCACGCCGCCGTCCAGAATGCCCTGGTTGCCGAAGCCGGCCAGGCCATGGTGGCGGGGCGAGAACGCGGGGTCCACTACGCCGTCCCGGCCGTAGGCGCCGAACTCCAGTTCACCCACGAACTCGAAGGCGACGCCGGCGGCACGCAGTTTGTCCTGCAACAATCTCCGCCAGCGGCGTCGGCGCGGGGGCCTCCCACGTCTTGCCGTCATCGGTGCTGCGGGTGGCCCAGAGATGTCCCTCGCAGGTGCGGATCATCATGTAGATCTCGCCGTTGCCGAGGTTGATGGGACGGCCCTCGTCCATGCGGTTGAACTGTGGCACACACCAGCCGCCGTGGCGAGGGTTCGGTCCGACCGCCCAGGTCTTGCCCTGGTCGGACGAGCGGAACGCGACCATGTCGTTGTTTTTCTGATAACCCGAGTGGCCGTAATGGGCGCCACCGGTGGGCCGCTCCCGGGTGTTGGTGGGGAACATCAGCAGGTAATCGCCCCCCGGGGTTTTCGTCGCGCGGGTCTCATAGAGCCAGTCGCTGGCGATGTGCACGACCTGCCCGGTGATGGCGGGGCTGGCCAATAGCAGCGCCAAGTCTCGATCTACCCGCAGTCCTGCACGAAGCTCTGACACGAGCATGTCCTTGTGGGCGACGGTTGTTTCAGTGAGAAGAGCTAGCACAGACATTGAGGGCCTCGAATCTGGTTATTGAAGTATGCATTTCTCTTGATTCGTTACGATCGCTTTTCAATAGGAGAAGCCACTTCGGGTACACCGCCGGTGGCTCGAACAATCGCCACGCGCTGGTCAGGAACCACCCTTTGAGACGTAGAACGTCGGTGGACCGGAGCCGCCTTCACCAGGCGGATCGATATATTCGGGAAATCCATCATAGCTTGTCATGGAAACGCCGCGCGTGATGACTGCGGCATCGGAATGCCCACTCAGATCACCACGCGTGAGCTGGCAATCCTGCCCGGCATACTCCGTCGAGGTGATTCGGTAAGAGACGCCTTTTCGGAGCAGAACCGGAGCAGGCAGCCATTCATGTCGAGCGCCGAACCTATCCACCGGTGAAGATATCCACACGGGTATGGTCGCCAGTTCCTCTTGTTTATCAACGCTCCAGAGACGCACGACATGGGCGCATGACCAGTCTCCTGCAAGGGCACGCCCCAATGCGTTCACCATCATATCTCGCGTCGGCACGAACTCGTAGCCCGCCTGTTTCATGCGATTCCAGGACTCGGTATTCACCGGCGCCACCTCGCCCCGTCGTGCCGGCCCGCCGAGGAAGCCTTGAATCTCGGCTGTGGGGGGTGCAGCAGTTGGAGGTGCGGAGAGCGTTGTGGCTTCAGATGCACTCCACGGGCAGAGACACCCATAAGGAACAACTTCCTGCGCTTGTGAGTCGCTGCTCCAGAGGAGTTTCACGAATCCTGGTCGCGCCAGGTCGCGGTACTCCAATCGCAACTCGGTTGGCTGAGTGTTCCGAAGATCGATTGTTCCCGTTCCGCCCCCGGGGGCATTCCAGTGGTCGATCAGTAGATTCCCATCCACCCACAGACGAACGCCGCCGCCGGAAGACAGGCTAAAGGTGTACCGTTGGGAGTAACGGGCCGTAAGTAGACCGCTCCAGCGGATTGAATAGTCGCTGGCTCCGGCTTCCAGATAGGGCAGAAACTGTCCCCAGTGCAGGTCCGGCAAAGCGTCCACCGTCTGCACCGCATGTTGCGTCAGGTTGCTGCGTGCAAAGTATTCGCCTCGAAGCCCTCGTGAGGCAACGTAGACATATTTCAGCTCGGTGGATCGCCGGACGCCCTCGTCATTACGGACGGTCAGCCGGACGGTATGACGCCCAGGCTTTCGGTAAACGTGACTAACCTTTGCGCCGGTGTCCATCTCACCATCGCCAAAGTCCCACTCGTAAGAGGCGAGCGTGCCGACCGGGCTTGAGCTGCCAGTCGCATCAAAATGAACGTTCAGAGGTGCTGGACCGGAGATCGGTGTCGCACTGACCCTTGCGACCGGGCAATGATCCGTTCCGTCGGCATCCAGGAAGCTCAGGCCTGTCATGTCGAGCGCAGCAATACCCTGCAGGCACATGCCGATCTGCTCGGGTGACAGAATGGATTTACCCTGGACGGTCACGTTCCGAAACGTGATGCCGTCGAAGTCGTTACTTCCGAAGAAGGTGCTGCCCTTGCGTCCCTTGAATGATGTTCGCCAAGGCACTTCTGCCATCTGAATATCCTTTAGAAGAATGTTCCGCAGACGTGCCGACTTACTCTCATCATGATAGACCGTTAGGAGCGTGTCGACCTCTTCCATTCGGATGTTCTCAAAGATCACTTCCTGAATCAGCGATGGACGCCCGGCGAACTCTCGCATGTCCAGCAGGGCGTGTTCGGGCATGTTGCCCTTGTACATGTGAATGACATCACAATCGCGGAACACAATGCCCCTGGCACTGGTCGGCAACGGGTAGTCTCCCCAGCCGATGCGGCAAACGCCGGATTGCCACACCGGCCAAAAGACGCACCGTCGCACGAGATAGCCCCCCACTTCCTGGCGGTGGCTCTTGCCATAGGCGTCGCAATAGATCGGCAGGCAGTCGTCATTGCTGCGAATGAAGCAGTCCTCCACCGTCACATTGGCGCAGCCCATAAAGTGGATGCCGTCGTCGCAGGCGTTGGTCCCGACGGTTTTATAGTTCCGAATGACGACATCGTCGCAATCGACCAGGAAATTCTGATGGCCATAGAAGTTGCCCGGCGGGACATTGTGACTGAAGACCGCGACGCCATCAATGGTGACTTTGCGGCAGTGTCTGAAAATGACCGAGTGATCCCAATCGGCTGAGAGAGATAGCTCCAGCACCCCTCGTCCCCGGATCGTGATGTCAGTGGCGTTGGTGGCACGAACACCGCCGGCGCGGACGATGGAGCCGCCGGCGATATAGAGTGTCATGCCGCTGTGGATGGTAATGTCGCCGTCGATTTCATGAAGGCCCGGGCCGAAGTAGATCACATTCTCATCGTCAGGCTGCGGCGGTTGTTCAGCAGGCGGATTGGCATAGAGGAACAGAACGTCCGCCTCCACATCGTTGCCAGTGATCCAGGCGCGTTCCAGCGAGAGTTGTCCGGGCGTGGAAATGCTGAACTTCGCGGAATGCCCCTCGGCGCGCACGGCAATGCCTTTGGACAGGGGGCGAGCGACTACACCCTTATCCCAGTACCCGTCGTCCTCGGCCTTCACCACCACGTCCACCGGTTCGCCAGTCATGTCAAAGTAGGCGTAATGCACATGGCTGCATGGCGACTTGTAGACCGGGCAGGATTGACCATCAACCGTCATGCTGTACCGGGCCGAGAGTGCAGCGCCTGCCGGAGCTGAATGAACGGTTGCTTTGCTGCTTCGGATCTTCAGGTTCAAGACGTTGGTACTCATGATTGATCTTCGACGGCAAGCAGCGTTTACGTACCAATCAAGACCGAAGATGACAATTCGAAAATACGAATCTGCTGTGTCTGCCGCCAGAACACGTCATCGACTGACAATCGTCGAGCGCATAGACGGGTTCATTGGCGTTTGGGTGCCGGTTGGCGGCCGTTGCGGTTGCGTAGATGTGCAAGTGACGATGTGATGGGCGATGGCCGTTTCGGTGAGCAGTGAAATGTCGGACATGTGCGACCGTCCCTCCGGATTGTTCATCGCCTCGCCGCGGCGGAAATACAGCCACCATATAATCGCACGCATCGATCCGCATCAAGCCGGATCATTCGTTCAGGATGCAGTTTGATAGGCTGCGGGCTTCTGACTGTTTAGTCTGGGTTGCGGAGGATAGTCCGCCTTAGGAAAGCCGTGCATTCCTGCGTTTCGCCCGAACGGCTTCAGCCTGGGCGGCCCTATGGGACGCCAAGGCTTCGGTACGGCGTTGCACGAGGCGGGCCAAGTCTGGTCTTGACGGAAGGGGACGTCGCGTTCAGATAAGGGGCAGCCATGAAGATTCTGAATTTCGGTTCGTTGAATATCGACCGGGTTTACCGGGTGCCTCGCATTGTGCGTCCGGGCGAAACCCTTTCCAGCGGAGCGCTTGAGACCTTCGCCGGCGGCAAGGGGGCCAACCAGTCAGCCGCTCTGGCCAGGGCGGGCGCCCCCGTCTGGCATGCCGGAAAGGTCGGCAAAGACGGCACCTGGCTCGTGAAGAAACTCCGCGGTCTCGGCGTGAAGACTCGCTTCGTCCGGACGGTCGATGGGCCCAGCGGCCACGCCGTGATCCAGGTCGATGCTGCCGGCGAGAACGCGATTGTCCTGCACCCCGGCGCCAATCGGCAGATTGTCCGCCGCGACATCGACGACACGCTGGCTCATTTCGGCGAAGGCGATCTCGTGCTGCTGCAGAACGAGATCAACGATATTCCGTACATCATCCGGACGGCGCATCGGCAAGGACTGCGCGTCTGCCTGAACCCAGCCCCCATGGACAAATCCGTATCCGCCTATCCGCTTGACCGGGTGAGCATGCTGATCCTGAACGAACCCGAGGCGGCCGGTCTTTCGGGTGCCACGGGAACGAACCGGATGCTCAAGATCCTGGCCGGGCGGTTCCCCCGCATGGATATTGTCCTCACGTTGGGGGCGAGGGGCGTCATTGTCCGCACCCCGGAGGGCGAGACGGGCATGCCCGCATTCAAGGTAAAGGCAGTCGATACCACGGCCGCCGGCGATACCTTCATCGGTTACTACCTGGCCGGACGTTGCGAGGGGCTGGCACCGGAGCGCTGTCTGCAGACCGCCTGTGCGGCTGCCGCCCTCTGTGTGACCCGTCGCGGCGCCATGGATTCCATACCCGATGCCGCGGCTGTCCGGAAATTCATGCTCGATAAGGTGGTATCGGGTATCGTTTGAATATGGGAGAGGCCCTGATGCATCCGTTGGTCCGTTACGGCAGTGTTCTGGGAGTTGGCATCGTCTTCGGCGTGGTGGCGGTTTGCCTGGTGCGGCCTGCCGGACCGGCGGTGATGCGCGCGGGCCGGGTTCCCGGGCGTCCCGCGATGGCCGTGAGCGTCGGCGGCCCCGGCCAGCCGACGGCCGGCGCCGGGGGGGAACGGCCGTCCAGCGGGCCCTTGCCCGCGCTCGAGGTTGCCCTCGCCGTCACCAATGCCTCCGTGAAGGCGGTCATGCTTGCCGACATACCCGCGGCCATCGAGGCGGCGCTGCGGGCGGGCAAGGACTACGAACGACGGCAGGCGCTTGAACAACTGGCGGCCGGCATGATTCCGTCGGACTGCCGGGCGGCGCTGGCCCTGGCCGATCGTATTCCCGATCGATCCCTGCGTCTGGCCTATGTCCAAGCCGTGCTCAAGCGCATGGCGTCCACCGACCCGGCCGGCGCACTGCGGTATGCGGTGTCAATCGCCTCGTTTCAGGACAAGGCGACTTGCATCGGTGCGGTCATCCAGGTGTGGGCCGCGGCAGACCCGGCAGCCGCCGAGCAATGGTTGACGGGCCTGGACCAGCCGGCGCTTCGCCTGCGGGTCTTGCGCAACGCCCTGTCCACCCTGGCCCAGGCCAAGCCCGAGATCGCGATTCGGCTGATCCGGGCGTTTGCCCCCCCACTCGAGACCGAGTACGCCTACGCGCTTTTCAATGGCTGGGTTGCCCAGGATCCGGCGGCTGCCGCGGCCCGGCTCACGGGCCTGCGGGCGGATTACCAGCGTGACGGCATCGTGCAGATGGTGGTCAACCAGTGGGCGCAGCGGGACTTCCCGGCGGCCGAACAGTGGGTGGCGTCCCTGACCAACACGGTGCTGCGGGCCAGCGCCACCCGGGGTCTCGTCGCCGCGCTGGCACAGACGAATCCCTCGCGCGCGGCGGCCCTGGTCACGGCCATGCCGTCGGGGCAGAATCAGCAGAACGCGCTCAGCCTGTTGCTGAACGCGTGGTGCGGCAGCGACATCGCGGCGGCATCGGCGTGGCTGAAGCAGTTGCCCGACGGCCCCCTCAAACAGCAGGCCGTTTCCGTCGCGTCCTACACCTGGGGCGCCACGGATCCCAAAGGCGCCGTGGATTTCGCCGTCACCCTGCCGGTCGGCAGTGCCCGCAACGGCGCCCTGTCCGCCATCGTCAACACGTGGGCATCAGGCGATCCCCAGGCCGCCCTGGCGTGGGCGCAGTCGCTGCCGGCCGGGCGCGACCGCCAGACCGCCCTGCAGGCGGCGATCTCGTCCATGGCGCGCCTCGATCCGGCCGGGGCCGCCGCTCTCGCCGATTCCCTGCCCGCCGGGGAAGCGCGGCAGAATGTCGTCGGCTCCATCGTCTCCGCCTGGGCTCAGCTTGACTCCGCGAAAGCCCTGGACTGGGTGTTGAAACTGCCCGGCGGGTCTGCCCAGCGGAATGCCGTCCAGCAACTCGGTTACTCGCCGCTGGCCATGGGCAACCCACGCCTGGTGGCGGAGTTCATGACGGGTCTCCCCGATGGGCAGATTCGCGACGACGGGATCGTCTCCCTGGTGTCGCAATGGGCCAACAGCGATCTTGAGGGGGCGCTCCAGTGGGTGGGCGAGTTGCCCGACGGGGCTGCCCGGCGCAACGGCTTGCGGAACCTGAGTTACCGGTGGGTGCAGTTGGACCCTGTCGGCGCGGCGGAGTTCTTTGCCCAGCAGCCGGGCGACGACCACTCAAGTTCGCTGCAATCCCTGGTGTCCCAGTGGGCCAACAACGACCCCGTGGCGGCCGTGTCGTGGGTGGCCACCCGCCCGGCCGCGGACGTGACCGCCATGTTGCCGTCGGCCTTGGGGGCTTGGGCGCAGTACGAGCCCGTCCAGGCGGCGGACTACGTGTCCCGGTTGAATGCCGGCGATCTGCAGAACAAGGCGGCGTTGGCGGTGGCCGCCCAGTGGGCGCGTTGTGATCCCGTCGCCGCCGCCGTCTGGACGCAGGGGTTTCAGAACGAGGACGTGCGCGGCACGGCGCTCGGGACTGTGGCCAGCGCCTGGTCGGACGGCGACCCGGTTGCCGCCGCCGAGTGGTTGCAGACCCTGGCTGCGGGCAAGCCGCGCGAAGCTGCCATCCGCGGCTATGTCAGCACCGTCCAGCGCACCAACCCCGCCCTGGCCATGCGCTGGGCCGAGACGCTGCAGGACGTCCAGGACCGGCAGCGCGTGATGGAGGAAACGGCGCGTTCGTGGCTGCGCTCCGACTCGGCAAACGCCCGAGCATGGGTCACGGCGTCTTCCCTGCCTGCCGACGTCAAGGCGCGGTTGCTGAGCGCGCCCGCGCCCTCCACCTCCTCACACAGGCAGGTCACCATCAGAGGCGGCGGCGCCTGGAGCTGGTGAGGCCGGGGCGTAAGGCCCCTCCGGGCTCCGCCTCGGGAATCGTTTGACAGGATTGACAGGAGTTTACAGGGATTTCGGTGCAGCAGACGGATGGGAAGGACCTGTGTCGGCAACGGCAACCCAAATCCCGCACCATCCTGTGCATCCTGTCCAAGACCGACTGTTCCAGTCAAATCGACGTGTGAGAGGAAGACCCACGGAACTGCCTTGCGCCCGTGAAGGCCGGGGGGCTCACCATCGTGATTGTGTTTCCGCCTCTGTTCAGGCATTTTCTTGCACGCCAAAGCGCGCACCTTCAGGACGAACGCAGGAGCTAGACAACGTGAACCAACGCGAACGATACCGGCAGTTTGTTGACGGAACCCCCGGCGTGAAACCGCCGAACATGGACAACGGCCCGCTGATGGCGGCCTATGAACGCTGGCTGGGGGAGGGGCTGAATCCGGCGTTGGACCCACGCCGCTACGACGAATGGTGTGACGTCTTCGGCCTGGATCATTACTACCTGTGCGTGAGTGTCGGGGCCCCCGTCAAACCGACGCTGTTCAAGGAGGAAGTCCTTGAAGAGACCGAAACGACCGTCACCAAGCGCCTGGGGGATGGTTCAATCATCGAGGACAACAAGGGCTGGCACAAGAGCATTCCCCATGAGGTCCGTCCAGCGGTGCGCGATCGCGCCGAATGGGAACGGCTCAAAGCGTGGCTGGATGTGGAGGGCCCACTGCTTTCCCCCGCTGACCCGGCCGTGGCGGCGATGCTTTCGCAGGCGCGGACGGCCGATGTGCCGGTGCGCTTGGGCGCCGGTTCACTTCTCGGAAATCCTCGCAACTGGCTGGGGTTCGAAGCCTTCGCGATGCTGCCCTACGACGATCCCGAATGGTTCGAAGACCTGCTGGAAACGCAATGCCGCTCCGCCGAACGCCAGATTCGTTACTTTGGCGAGCAGGGCATCCCGCTCGACTGCCTGCACTTCTGGGAGGACATCTGCTTCAAGAATGGCCCGATGGTCAGTCCCTCCATCTTCCGGGAATTCGCCCTACCGCGCTATCGGCGCGTCGCGGACCTGGCGTCCCGCTACGGGTATCGGCAAATTTCGGTCGACTCCGACGGCAACATCGATGCGTTGCTGCCGCTCTGGATCGAGGGTGGCGTGAATCTCTTCTGGCCGCTTGAGGTGCAGGCCGGTATGGATATCAACGAACTGCAGGCGTCCTACGGCCGGCAAGCCACCTGGATCGGCGGCATTCACAAGCACCGGCTTACGGGGGGCGAGAAGGCCATCGCAACGGAACTTGAGCGCGTGCGCCCGGCCATGGAACGCGGCGGTTACATTCCCACGTTGGACCATTGCTGCCCGGCCGATGTCAGCTTCGAGAACTTCCTGACTTACCTGCGGTTGCGGCACGAGATCCTTGGGCTGGGGACGACGCCTGACCGGGCCCTGGTGTACCGGGCGTAGAGCCGTGGACCTTCACGGGCATCGCCTTAGCGAGCTGGATTGCCCCCGTCACCGCACGGTCGGGTTACTCGGCCAGCGGTACCACGGCACGGATGCGGTAGAAGCGGGACGTGGCGCCGGCCTCCGGTATGCCGG
>CAZTAJ010000014.1:0-54348 GCA_964611575.1 uncultured Verrucomicrobiota bacterium | reverse complement strand
TCGAGCAGACGCTCGACAAGCAGATCCGCCCAATGCTGAAGAACGACGGCGGCGATATTGAACTCATCGATGTGGAAGGGAACACCGTCAAGGTGGCCCTGCGGGGCATGTGCGCCGGCTGCATCGGCGCCCGGAACACCCTGAAGGACGTGGTCGAGGCCAAGCTTCGGGAGTTTGTGAGTGCGGACCTGAAGGTCGAGGAGGCGGACGCATGAATACCGTCTATCTCGACAACAACGCGACGACTTGTGTGGCCCCGGAGGTCATCGAGGCGATGGCGCCGTATTTCAAGGAGTACTGGGGCAACCCGTCGAGCATGCATTATTTCGGCGGACAGGTGGGCCGGGGCCTGGAAGCGGCGCGCGCCCAGGTGGCGGCGCTGATCAGTGCCGATCCGTCGGAGATCATTTTCACGAGTTGCGGGACGGAAAGCGACAACACGGCCATCCGGGGCGCTGCAGAGGCGGCCGGCGAACGGGTGAACATCATCACCAGCCGCGTCGAGCATCCGGCGGTGCTGGGCCCGTGCCGGTACCTGGCCGAGCGCGGGCATCGCGTGTACGAGATCGGAGTGGATGCCGCCGGCCAGCTCGACCTCGTGCAACTGGGCGAGGCGCTGCGCGAAGGGCCGGCCGTGGTGAGCCTCATGTGGGCGAACAACGAGACGGGCGTGATCTTCCCGATCGAGGAGATCGGGGCCATGGTCAAGGCGGCCGGCAGTGTCTTCCATACCGATGCTGTGCAGGCGGTCGGCAAGGTGCCGATCGACGTCCGCAAACTGCCGATCGACATGCTGTCGATCTCAGGGCACAAACTCCATGCGCCCAAGGGCATTGGCGTGCTGTGGGTCCGCAAGGGCACGCGGGTCCAGCCCTTCATGCTGGGCGGGCACCAGGAGACCAACCGGCGGGCGGGCACGGAGAACGTCCCGTATATCGTGGGCCTGGGCCGGGCGTGCGAACTGGCGCAGCACTACCTCGACACCGAGGTGAAGGCGGTGTCGGCGTTGCGCGACCGTCTGCAGGCGGGACTGCTGGCCACCTGCCCGGACGCGCGTGTGAACGGCGACACCAAGAACCGGCTGCCCAACACGCTGAACATCAGCTTCGAGTACATCGAGGGCGAGGCGATCCTGTACCTGCTGAGCGACGTCGGGATTGCCGCGTCATCCGGCTCGGCGTGCACGTCCGGCTCGCTGGAACCGTCCCACGTGCTGCGGGCGATGGGCGTGCCGTTCACCGCCGTGCATGGCTCGGTGCGGCTGAGCCTCAGCCGGTACACGACCGCCGCGGAGGTCGACTATGCGTTGAAACAGATTCCCGGGATTGTCAACCGGCTGCGGACGCTCTCGCCGTTTGTGCCGAAGCGAACCTGAACCGTCAACCACACACAGACAGAGTCGAAAATGGCAGATGTCCCACAGCCTACAGCCTACAGCCTACAGTCTCGGCAGCCCCAGGGGATGCCGCTGAAACAAAGCCTTTTGCTGGCCGACGAGGCGATTGCCCAGGCGGCCCTGGATGCCGGGATCACGGGCGCCTATGCCTACCCCGGCACGCCGTCGACCGAAATCCTCGAGTACATTCAACGGGCGCCGGAAGCCGCGGAGCGCGCGGTGCACCGCGAGTGGAGCGTCAACGAGAAGACCGCCATGGAGGAGGCGCTGGGCGTCGCCTATGCCGGCCGGCGAGCGCTCGTGTGCATGAAGCACGTCGGGCTGAATGTGGCGGCCGATCCGTTCATGAACGCCGCCGTCACCGGCGTCGTGGGCGGCCTGGTCGTGGTCGTGGCCGACGATCCCTCGATGCATTCGAGCCAGAACGAACAGGACAGCCGGTTCTATGCGAAGTTCGCCGGCGTGCCGCTGTTTGAGCCGTCGAATCAGCAGGAAGCCTACACGATGACCCGCGACGCGTTCGAGCTGTCCGAGAGTGTCGGGCTGCCGGTGGTGATGCGGATTTCAACCCGCCTGGCGCATTCGCGCGCGGCGGTAACCCCTGCGCCGGCGCGCGCGCCCAACCCGCTGCGCCTGCCGCCGGACAACCGGCAGTTCGTGCTGCTGCCGGCCAACGCCCGGCGCAATTACGAAGGGTTGCTGGACAAGCAGGCCGTGCTGCTCGGCCGGTCGGAGAACGACGGCCGCAACCGGCTGACGGACGGACCTGACCGTTCCCTCGGGATCATCGCCTGCGGCCTCGCGCTCAACTATCTCAACGAGGCGTACGGGGCGGGGACCTGTCCGCACCCGGTACTCAAACTGGTCCAGTATCCCGTGCCCGAGGCGATGATCCGGACCCTGGCGGTACAGACGGGGACGCTCTTGCTGTTGGAGGAGGGGTATCCATTCATCGAGGATATGCTGCGCGGCATCCTGCCGCACGGCATCACGATCAAGGGGCGCCGCGACGGCACGCTGCCGCGGGCTGGAGAGTTGCTGCCGGAAAGCGTCGCGAAGGCGGTCGGTCGCCCGTTGTCGATCACGAACGCCACGCCGGCCGTGGTCAAGCCGCGGCCGCCGGTGATGTGTCCGGGTTGCCCGCACATCGATTCCTATTTGTTTCTGAAGGAAGTCATGGCGGCGCATCCGAACGGGCGGGTGTTCTCGGATATCGGCTGCTACACGCTCGGGGCGTTGCCGCCGTTGGAGGCGATTTCGAGCTGTGTGGACATGGGTGCGTCGATCACCATGGCCAAGGGCGCGGCCGACGCCGGCGTCCGTCCGTCCGTGGCGGTGATCGGCGATTCGACCTTCACGCATTCGGGGCTGACGGGCCTGCTGGACTGCGTGTTCGAGAACGCGCCGGTGACGATCCTGATCCTGGATAACGGCACCACGGGAATGACGGGCGGCCAGACGTCGATGGCCACGGGCCGGCTCGAGGCGCTGGTCGCGGGGTTGGGCGTTGCGCCGGCACACCTGCGCACGCTGACGCCGTTGAAGAAGTTTCACGCGGAGAATGTTGCCGTGCTGCGCGAGGAAATCGCCTACGAGGGCGTCTCGGTGATCATTGCGCGCCGCGAGTGCATCCAGATCACGAAGAAAGGCTGAGTGTATGGCGCTGGATATCTTGATCACCGGGGTGGGCGGCCAGGGCATCCTGTCCATTGCCACCATCATCGGGCGTGCCGCGATCGCCTCCGGCTTGCACCTGAAACAATCGGAAGTCCACGGCATGGCCCAACGCGGCGGAGCCGTGCAGTCGCACCTGCGGCTGTCGGAGGCGCCCATTCACTCGGACCTGATCCCGCGGGGCCGGGCTGGCATGATCCTGGCCATGGAACCGATGGAGGCGCTGCGGTACCTCGAATGGCTGAAGCCGGACGGTTGGGTGATCGCCAACACCGTGATTGTGCCGAACATGGCCGTCTACCCGCCCGCCGAGGAGTTGCTGGCCGCGATCCGCGCGCTGCGCCACCACGTGTTGCTGGATGCGTTGCAGACGGCGCGGCAGAACGGGGCGCCGCGGGCCGTGAACACCGCGATGCTTGGCGCCGCCTCGCCGTTCCTGTCGCTGCCGGTGGCAGCGGTCGAGGATGCCATTCGGGAGCAGTTCCTGCGCAAGGGAACGGACGTGGTGGACGGCAACCTGGCTGTGTTCCGGGCCGCGCGGGAGGCGGCGCTGAAGGAGACCGGGGCCTGACATGCTGATCATCGATGCCCATACCCATGTGTTCCCCGATGCGATTGCGGAACGGGCGGTGCCGCGGCTGGCGAAAGAGGGGAATGTGAAGGCCTGGCTGGACGGTAAGGCGACCTCCCTGCTCGCGTCCATGGATCGTGCCGGCATCGCGAGATCCGTCATCTGTTCCATTGCCACCAAGCCGGAGCAATTTGCGCCGATCCTCAAGTGGTCGCAGGCGATTGCGTCGGACCGGCTGGTGCCGCTGGGCTCGGTGCATCCCGCCGACCCGGACGCAGTGGCCCATGTCCGGGCGATCCGCGACGCAGGGTTCAAGGGCATCAAGCTGCATCCCTACTACCAGGACTTCGATCTGGACGAGGAGCGGCTGATGCCGATCTATCAGGCGATGGCCGACTGCGGGCTGGTGGTGGTTATGCACACCGGGTTTGACGTGGCTTTCCCGCGGGTGCGTAAGGCGGACCCCGTGCGGATCCTGAACGTCATTCGCCGGTTTCCGGCGCTCAAGTTCGTCGCCACGCATCTCGGCGCATGGGAGGACTGGGACGAGGTGAAAGCCCGGTTGTTGGGTTTGCCGGTGACCCTGGAGATTTCCTGCGCCCTGGAGGGCCTGAGTCGCGAGCAGGCGCGGGCCATGATCATGGCGCACCCGGCCGACCGGATGCTATACGGCACCGACTCGCCCTGGAACGACCAGGCCGAGGTACTCGCCCGCGTACATGCGCTCGACCTGCCAGCGGACCGGCTGGAGCGAATGCTCGGCATCAACGCCGCGGAACTCTTCGGGCTGGGGTGAATGTTCCCGATCCGGGGAGGCTTGAAGAGTTAGGATTTCTATTCCGCTTTCACTTCCCCGTTCGCACGACTATTCTATCGCGAGGGTAGTCACCCGAATGTCTGGAAAAGGTTTGGCGCGATGATGGAACATTCTCTTTGGATGGCGTTGTGGGGCATCTTGCTGGGATTTGCCGTTGGTAACCTCACAGGCCTGCTGGGGGCTGGCGGTGGCTTCATCCTGACCCCGGTGCTCAATATCGCCCTGGGTGTCCCGATGAATGTGGCCGTGGGCACCAGCGCTTGTCAGGTCCTGGGCGCATCGGGCCTCGGCCTCTACCACCACATGGACCGCCGATGGTTGGGTGCCAGGGTGGCCCTATGGATGGGGGGTGGGCTTCCACTGGGGGTCTGGTTCGGGAGTCGCGTGGTCCAGCACTTGAAGGCCCTGGGAATCCTGACGGTGGGCGGCAAGGCCGTTCCTGCCGTGGACTTCATTCTGCTCGTGGTGTTTGCAGTTTTTCTCGGCTTGGTCACGGTTTGGCTGTTCCTGGATAGTTTTGTGCTGAGCCGAGGACGGGAAGACGGCAACACGCATCCCCGTGGCATGCTCGCGGGCGTACGTTTCCCTCCCATGATTCACTTCCGCACGGTTCCCGGCCATCCGTTCAGCGGCCCTGTGCTGATGCTGATGGGCCTGGGCGTGGGCTGTCTCAGCGGGCTTCTGGGCATTGGGGGCGGCGTGGTCATGGTACCCATGTTGTTCTACCTGGTCGGCCAGGACATCAAGGCGGCGACCCGGACGAGCCTGATGCTCGTGTTCATGGCGGGTCTGTGCGCCACCATCGCCCACGCCCTGGCCGGCAATGTGGACTGGCTGTTGACCGGGTGCCTGATGGTTGGCGCTGTTTTCGGAACTCGCCTGGGGACTTGGATTCATCATCGGACTTCAGGCAGGCACTTGCGGGTGTACTTCGCCTTTACCGTCCTGGCCGCCACCCTCATGGTGATCGGCAAATTGATCATGCTGCGAGCGTCCTGACGTCCGGCGTCGGGAGGCCGACGGGGTGGACTTGGTGCGGAACCCGGGGAATTGGAACCATGCGACCCTTTACTCTGCTCATCAAGCCGGCGTGCGCTGACTGCAACCTCGATTGCACTTACTGCTTCTATGCGAAGAAAGCGGGACTCTATCCGGACTCCGCCACGCATCGCATGAGCGATGCCGTACTGGAGCGCCTCATCCGGGGCTACATGACCACGGCCCAGCCGCAATACGTATTCGGCTGGCAGGGGGGCGAACCCACGCTGATGGGACTCGATTTCTTCAAGCGTGTCACGGATTTGCAGGTCGCCTGCGGACGTCCGGGCGCCGTCGTGGCCAACGGCATCCAGACCAATGGCACGTTGATCACCGACGCCCTGGCGGCCCACCTGGCGCAATACCACTTCCTCGCGGGCGTCAGTCTCGACGGTCCGGCCGAGCTCCACGACCGGTACCGCCTCGGGCATGACGGGCGCCCCACGCATGCGCGCGTCATGGAAGGCATCGCCACGATGCGCCGCCACAGTGTCGAGTTCAACATCCTTGTGCTCGTCAGCGCCGCCAATGTGCGTCAGGGGCGTCAGGTCTACCGTTACCTCAGGGACCAGGGCTTCCTGCACCACCAATACATTCCGTGCCAGGAATTCGATGAGCAGGGCCGGCCGCTTCCCTTCGCGATCACGGGTCGGCAATGGGGTGATTTCCTGTGCGCCGTGTTCGACGAATGGGTCAAGCATGACACTCGCAAAGTGTCCGTCCGCACCTTCGATTCCATTCTGGCGCACTGGGCCGGCGCGCCGCACTCGCTCTGTCACATGGAAACCGACTGCTGCCAGTATTTCGTGGTCGAATGGAATGGGGATGTCTATCCGTGCGATTTCTTCGTCCAGCCTGAGTTCAAGCTGGGGAATATCATGGATCAGTCGTGGGAGGAGCTGCAGCCGTCCGCGGCCTACCGGGCCTTTGGCAGGTGCAAGCGCGACTGGAATGCCTGCTGTGCAAAATGCAAACACCTGGCGGTCTGTGCCGGCGATTGCCTGAAGCACCGCCTGGCGACCGATGGTGTCCCGTCCCGTCTGAGCACGCTCTGCGCCGGCTGGCGTCAGTTCCACGACCACACCACCGGCGCCTTTCGCCGGCTCGCGGCGGAAATCGTGGCGACTAACCACCCGCCCGGGGCGCACGGCCGTTGAGTCGCTCCGACACGGGTCTTGTACCGGTCATCACCCCGTTCTTGATGAAGCCCCGTCGATGTGCGATGCTTCGATCACTGTGTTGTGGAGCGATAGTTTGCGACAGGACGAATGACATCCATCCTCGAAAAAGTGAACGTGCCGGCCGACCTGAAGGGGCTGTCCCCCGAGGAACTGGTGCAGCTGGCCGGCGAAGTGCGGCAACTGATCCTCCAGACGGTCAGTCGCACCGGAGGGCACCTGGCGGCCAACCTGGGCGCGGTCGAACTGACCCTGGCGATCCTGAAGGTGTTTGCGCCGCCGGACGACAAAATTCTGTTCGACGTCAGCCACCAGGCCTACACGTACAAGATTCTCACGGGGCGCAAGGATCGTTTCGGCACGTTGCGTCAGCCCGGCGGGCTGAGCGGATTCCTGAAGCGCGACGAAAGCCCGTTCGACGCCTTTGGCGCGGGGCACTCCGGGACAGCGATATCGGCCGCCCTGGGTATGGCCGCGGCGCGCGACCGACGCGGCACAGGCGAACACGTGGTGGCGGTGGTGGGCGACGGTTCGCTGGGATGCGGGATCACATTCGAGGCGCTCAACAACATCACCGCTGTCACCCGGCGGCTGATTGTGATCCTCAACGACAACGAGATGTCGATTTCGGCCAACGTCGGCGCCACGGCGCGTACCCTGGGCGAACTGCTGGCCAATCCCCGTTACAACCGGCTGAAGGGCCGCATCGAGGAGGTGCTGGCGCGTTTGTCGGGCCGGTCCAACTGGTTGCGACGCGTCTACTACCGCATCGAGGAGGCGCTCAAGGGCATCTTCCTGCATAGCGTGATCTTCGAGGAGTTCGGACTGCGGTACATCGGGCCGATCGACGGCCACGACATTCCCCGGCTGGTGACGGCGCTGGAGATCGCGCGGCAGTATGACCGGCCGATCCTATTGCATGTGTCCACGCAGAAGGGACGGGGCTATTCCTTCGCCGAGGAGCGTCCGGAAGTCTGGCACGGCACGGGGTGTTTCGATATCGATTCCGGCACGGCGCTTAGCCCGGCGGCAGGCCCGAGCTATTCCCAGGTATTCGGCACCACACTCGAACGGCTGGCGGCCACGGATCCGCGGCTGGTGGCCATCACGGCCGCCATGCCGTCGGGCACCGGCTTGTCGGCGTTCGCGGAACGGTTTCCGGACCGTTTCTTCGACGTGGGCATTTGCGAGGAGCACGCCGTGATTTTCGCCGGCGGCCTGGCTACGCAGGGTTTGCGACCGGTCTTTGCGGTCTATTCGACGTTCGCGCAGCGGGCCGTCGATTGCATCATCCATGACATCTGTTTGCAGAAACTGCCGGTGATCCTGTGCCTGGACCGGGCCGGGATTGTCGGGGATGACGGCCCGACGCACCATGGCGTGTTCGACCTGGTGCTGCTCCGGGCGATTCCCGATCTGGTGCTGATGCAACCCCGCGACGGCGCGGAGTTGGCGAGCATGCTGCACTCGGCCGTGGGGTGGGACTGCCCGGTCGTGCTACGCTATCCGCGCGGGGCCTGCGGGGAGTTTCTCATGCCCGACCCGCTGGAGACGATTCCGCTGGGCCGCGCCGAGGTGCTGCGCGACGGCTGGGAGGTCCAAATATGGGCGCTGGGCGACCAGGTCGGCTTGGCTCTGGCGACCGCGGGACTGCTGGCCCGGCGCGGGTTCTCGGTCGGCGTCGTGAACGGGCGCTTCGTCAAGCCGCTCGACCAGGGCCTGCTTGATTCCCAGGCCCGGCTGGCGAAGGTGTTTGTGACGATTGAGAACGGCGTCGTTTCCGGCGGCTTCGGATCGGCCGTGGCGGAGCATCTGGGCGACGCCGGGTTCCGCGGTCGCGTGCTGCGGTTCGGCTGGCCGAACGAGTTCATTCCACAAGGCGCCCCGGCGAGCCTGATGGAGCAATACGGCCTCACGCCGGAAGCCATTGCCGGTCAGGTCGCGGCCATCCTGGAAGGCTAGGGCTGCGCCATGGACGCCGCGTGGATTGTTCTCCAGAAGACCGGAATCATGTTCCTTGTGATGCTGGCCGGCGGCTGGGCTGGTCGCCGGGGCTGGCTGGGCGAGCCCGTGACGCAAGGGCTCAGCCGTCTGGTGGTCGATATCGCGTATCCCGCCCTCGTTTTCACGCAACTGGTCCGCACGGTGACGGTCCCGACGCTGCGGGCCGGGTGGTGGATCCCCCTGATGGCCGTCGTTGTGATTCTCGGCAGCGCTGCCGTCGGGCGGCTCGGGGCGCGCGTGTTGCGGGTGCCGCCCGACAGCCGCCGCACGTTCGTTTTCCTGGTGGCCATGCCCAACTGGGTGTATCTGCCGTTGCTGATCGCCGCGGGGCTGTACGGGGCGGACGGCGTGAGGGTTGTGCTGTTGTTCAACGTGGGAGCGCAAGTCGTCATTTGGACGGAAGGCGTGCGCATGTTGCATGGGCGGCCCTTGGGCCGTGATGCACTCCGCGGGCTGCTGACCAACGCGGGGCTCATGGCGACGCTGGCGGGCATTGTGGCGGCGATCCTATGGCCGGGCCTGGCGACGCTGGGGCAGCCGACCGCGGGTGACGCGGGGGGGCTGAGGGCGGTGGGCGGGACGGTCATGGGAGCGCTCCAGATGCTGGGCGACCTCACCATCCCGCTCTCGCTGCTGGTCACCGGCGCGCAACTGGAATGGCGCCTGAATATCACCGCCGCGGAGGCCCGGGCCTTTGCGGGTGTGATCGTCTGCCGCTTGCTGCTGGCGCCGCTTGTCCTGTTGAGCGTGGCCGAGGGCTTCGCGCTGGCGGGCTGGCGCATGCCGGAGACGGAGTTCATCACGCTGGCCGTGATTGTGGCCATGCCGGTGGCGATCAGTTGCTCGATGATGGTCGAGCGTTTTGGCGGCGACCGTGAACTGAGCGCTGCGGCGATCTTCTACACGACCTTGCTCAGCCTGGTCAGCGTGCCGGTCGTCGTGCTCGTGTGCCGGGCTCTGCCGTGACGAGGAAGGACGGGGGACGGTGCCTTCAATAGCCGTGTCATTGTCCGACAAGGTAAAGCGCAAACTGGCCGAGCTGCCGGACAAGCCCGGCTGTTACCTCATGCGCGACCGGCGGGGCCGGATCATCTACGTCGGCAAGGCCGCCTCCCTGCGCAAACGCGTCCAGTCCTATTTCCGCGCCGGGACCTGGTCCAAGGCCGACCCCAAACTGAGGGGCCTCATCCGCAGCGTCGATGACCTCGACATCCTCGTGTTGCGCAACGAGGCCGAGGCCTTGCTGACAGAAGGCCAACTGATCAAGGACTACAAGCCACGCTACAACGTCGATTTCCGCGACGACAAGCGCTTCCTCATGCTGCGGATCGACAGGCACGAGCCGTGGCCGCAGTTCAAGGCGGTGCGCTTCCGGCGGGAGGATGGGGCATCGTATTTCGGGCCCTATGTGTCCTCCCCGGCGGCGCGGGCGACGATGGCGTTCATCGAGAAGCGGTTCGGCCTCCGCAAGTGCCGGCCGCGGGTGCCGGGCCCGGTCGACCACAAGCACTGCATCAACGACATCGTGCGGTACTGTGCGGCTCCCTGCGTCGGCCGGATCACGGCCGAGGCGTACGCGGACCGGGTCGAGCAGGCCTGCGCCTTCCTGCGGGGCGAAACGCCGGCGCTCCTGCGGGAGGTGCATGCGGCGATGGAGACGGCCGCGGCGGCGCGGCAGTACGAGGACGCGGCGGCGTTGCGGGATACCTGGCTGATGCTCAAGCGGGTGGTGATGCAGCGGGCCCGTGTGGTGGCCACGCCGGAAATGCGGGCGGACACCGCCCTGCGCGGGGTCGAGGAGTTGGGGCGGGCGTTGGGGTTGCCGCGGCCGCCCCGGGTGCTGGAATGTTACGACATCTCGAACATTTCCGGGACGCACTCGGTGGCGAGCATGGTCTGCACGGTCGATGGGTTGCCGCAGCCCGCACGGTACCGGCATTTCCGCATCAAGACCGTACACCAGGCCGACGATCCGGCCATGATGGCCGAGGTGGTGCGGCGACGGTTCGAACGGCTCTTGCGGGAGGGGGGCGCGCATCCCGACCTGGTCATCGTCGATGGGGGCATCACGCAGTTGGGGGCGGCGTCGGCTGAGTTGGCGCGTCTGGGCCTGACCGGGGTGCCGGTCGTCGGGCTGGCCAAGCGGTTCGAGGAAGTCCATCGGGTTGGGGCCCCGGAACCGTTGCGCTTGGCGCCGGGCTCGCCGGCCCTGCACGTGCTGCAGCGGACGCGGGACGAGGCGCACCGCTTCGCGCTGGCCTATCACCGGCGATTGCGCACGCGGCGGATTCGCGATTCGGCGCTGGATGAGGTGGAGGGGATCGGCGACCGCAAGAAGGAGGCGCTGCTGGCGCACTTCGGGTCGGTGGATCGCCTGAGGCGTGCATCGGAAGAAGACATCGCGGCTGTTCCGGGCATTGGCGAGGCGCTGGCCCGTGAGATCAAGGCGCGGCTGCAGGGATAACCTCCGGGCGCAAGGCACCTCTGTGGGTACCACCCCGCGAATCGTTTGACGGGATGGACAGGATTACACAGGATTGGGTGCAGCAGAAGGAAGGGAAGGGCCTATGCCGGCAACGGCAACCCAAATCCCGTCCTATCCTGTACATCCTGTCTCAGACCGACTGTCCCAGTCAAATCGACGGGTGAGAGGAAGACCCGCGACACTGCCTTGCGCCCTGGCAGCCTGTCGGGAAAGCGATCCTCGTCTGTTTCTCGGCTCGCGGGGACGTTCGCTCATCCGGGGGAGAAGAGAAGGCCCGAAGGACTTGGAGGGCGGAGCCGCCTTCGCTGAAGCTACGGCGGCCAAGGCTATGCGACGCCGGAGGAAGACGGGCTCGCAAGCTCGCCCCTCCAGGAATTGGGCCGCCGTCGAGTCCTTGGGTGAGCGTCCTCGCGAACCGTGTTTTTCAACAGGCTGCTAGAGCGAAGCCGTGACGTCCATGACCGCATACCCCCGCGGCGGGATGGTCAGGGAGAATGAACCGTTTGACTTCCGGAGTTTGAGCGGTTGTCCGAAAAGAGTCGCTCCGGATCCCTTCACGTGCTTCGAGCGGAAGGTGGCCGTCACGGCCCTGGCGGCGGGATTGATGGCCACCAGCAGTTTCTGTCGGCCTGCGCTTCGCAGATAGACCAGCGCGCTCGATCCCTTCTTGCCATGGAGCACCTCGAACGTGGCGGGATTGCCCAGGGCAGGGTGAGCCTTTCGCAGGGCGAGCAGGGCGCGCACGTGATTCAAAAGCGATGCGGGATCGTCCTCCTGGGCGGCGACGGTGGGGCGATCGGCCGCGGTATCCACGGGGAGATACAGTTTCTTTGCCGACGCCTTCGAAAACCCCGCATTCTTTCCGCTGCTCCATTGCATGGGGGTGCGGGCGCCGGTGCGGCCGAATCCGCCCTCCTTGCTGACAAGGCCGCGGAGATACTTCATTCCGATTTCGTCGCCGTAGTAGATCGTCGGCATGCCCGGCATGGTAAGCAGGAAGGCCATGGCCACCTTCAGGTCGGCGACGCTGCGTTCAATGCTGAGCCGGGTGATGTCGTGATTGCCGGTCGGCAGCGAAATGTAGCCAAGCTGCCGCGTCCTGGCATAGGCCGCGAGATAGTGTTTCAGGAAGATCGAGATATCGCCCTTGCCTGAGGGGTCAAAGAAGCTCGGGGTAGGGTCGCACCACGGGAAGCAGGTCCGTTTCGCCTCGGCGCGGAAGAGCGAGTTGTACGCGGGCGAGCCGAAGTGGATCATGAAGTCCACGTGGAATCCGGCGGGGATGGCGGCCGAGGGGTTGGACCACTCGGCAATGAGCACGGCCTCCGGGAAGCGCCGGAGCAGCCAGGCGCGGATCTCGCCCCAGTGACGGCGCATGGCGGCGCCGTCGGTGTCGCCCTTGACGAGCGAGGCCGCCATGTCGACGCGAAATCCATCCACGCCCATCGCGAGCCAGAATTCCATGATGTCGCGCATCTCGCGTTTGAACACCCGGACATCGGGATGGTCGGTCGGCAGTTGCCAGGGTTTCGCGGGATCGGGCTTGGCGAAACCGTAGTTGAGGGCGGGCTGGAACCAGAAGAAGTTCGTCACGTACTGGCCGTCGCGGTCGCTGAAGGCGTTGACGGTGTTGAATCCGGGCGCGCTTTCCCAGGTGCTGCTGGTCCAGACATAGCGGTTGGAATAGCGGTTGGGTTTCGGGGAACAGGAGGCCTTGAACCAGGGGTGTTCGGTGGAGGTGTGGCCGGGCACGAAGTCCAGGCAGAGGCGCAGGCCGCGGCGGTGACAGTCGCGGATCAGCCGCTTCATGTCGGCATTCGTGCCGTAACGCGGGGCGATCTTGCGATAGTCGCGAACGTCATAGCCGGCGTCGCCGAACGGAGAATCGAAGCAGGGATTAAGCCAGATCACGTTGCAGCCCAGCGACTGCACGTAGTCGAGTTTGAGGCGGATTCCCTCCAGGTCGCCGATGCCGTCGCCGTTGCTGTCGTTGAAGCTCTGCGGGTAGATTTCGTAGAAAACGGCATCCGCCACCCATTTCGGTACTGACTTGTCCATAGGTCTCCTTGCTCTGGCGAGACACGCCCGCCTGTGCCTTATGCCACGCTCATACTCCAGCGATAGGTGCCCGGCCGGATCATATACTCGGGATGGACGTTCTGTGTCCAGCCGGTGTCGCCGCCGACGCCCATGTGCCAACCGTCGATGCGAAGGTGCGTTTCCGGCCGCGGCTGCAATTCCCAGTTGTGGGCCACGCGCAAATCCGGGATTCCATAGTGCTGCGCGCTGAAATGAAACTGCGGCTGGCCATGGAACGTCAACAGGCGTTTGTTCGGGCCGCCCAGTTCCACCCAGCGGACGTCTTCGCGCCCGCCGCACTCGCCGGCCATTAGGTACGGCTCCAGCATGCCGGTGACGGTGGCCGTGTGCAGGCCGATCCGTGAGCCGCTCTTGCGGTCCACGTAATTCTCCCAGGGGCCCCGCCCGTACCAGCGGACGTCTTCGAACCCGGGCGCCAGCACCCATTCGCAGCCGATGCGCGGCACGTGAGCGAACGCCTCGGGAATCACCACGCAGAAGTCCGCGTCCAGCCGGCCAGCCCGGATCTGCCAGCGGGTCCGGCAGCGGATCGGCGCGGCAGGATCGGTGCCGGTCAATTCGCTATCCACCTCCACTACGGCGGCATCGGCGCCGAGCAGCCCTTCCGCAAAGCCGCGGACGGTGCGGGACAGGCGGTCCAGTCCGGCGCGTTCCCAGATTTTCAGGTAACTATTCGGGTTGCCGAGCACCCAGTCGTTATCGGTCGGCGGACGGAAGAACTGCTCAACCGGCGGGGCGGCCAGGCATTCGCGGCCGGCTTTGACCAGCGACACCAGCAGTCCGGATGAGCGGGCAAAGGTGGCCGTCAGGGTGGGGCTCTGGAACACGACCCGGTCGCCGTTGCGGACACACGTCACGGGATGCGCCGTGCGTGGCGGCGGCGCTGGCGGGAGGCGTGGCGCCGGTGCGGCGAACTGCGCCCAGGTGACGGCATGTCCCCGGGCCGCCCAGGGGAAGTCGCGGTTCAGGACGGCCTGGACGTTGAGGAAATACTCGGCCCCCGGATTGCCGGGCGCCGGCCAGACGACGGGGATGGCGAGTTCGTCCTGCCGGCCCGGCAGGGTCTTCAGGGGACTATTGAGCACGCCCTGCTTGATGACGGTCCCGTTTTCCAGCAGGGACCACTCGATATCCAGATGGCTCAGGTCCAGCCCATGGTAGCGATTGGCCACCAGGAGGCAGCCGTCGGCCAGACGTCCGGCGGCGAAGCGGACCGGGGCCTGCACCTGCTTGACCTCCCAGGCGCCGGGGTGGGGCGCCAGGTCCGGGCCGACGATACCGTTCAGCACCTGGCTGGGATGCTCGCCGGCGGCGGCATAGTCGAAGTTCTCGCCGAAATCATTGCCGTACCCGTAACCGGTGCGGCCGTCCGGCAACGGCTTCGCCAGGGCCTTATCCGACCAGTCCCAGATGAAGCCGCCCTGGAAGGATGGGTAGCGTTCGACGAACTCCCAGAATTTCGCGAAATTGCCGGTGGCGTTGCCCTTCGCGTAGGCATACTCGCAGAGGATCATGGGGCGCTTCTCGGCCGGGTCTTCCATGACCTTGCGGATCCACTCCAAGTCGGGGTACATCGGGCACATGATGTCGCTGGTGAGGGGCCCCGGGTTGCCGCTCTCGTACTGCACGGGGCGGGAGGGATCGAAGACTCGCAACCAGTTGGCCATCGCGGCGTGATGGGGGCCGTAGTAAGACTCGTTGCCGAGGGACCAGAAGCAGACGCAAGGGTGATTGCGGTCACGCAGCGCCATGCGTACGGCGCGGGCGAGGTAGGCGCTTGCCCAGGCGGGGTCCCGCGACAATTCGGCCATGACGCCGTGCGTTTCGAGGTTGGCTTCATCCACGATGTAGAGGCCCAGTTCGTCGCACAGGTCGTACCATTGCGGATCGTTCGGATAATGCGACGTGCGGACGGCGTTGAAGTTGAGCTGCTTCATCAGGACAATTTCACGGCGCCGGTCGGCCTCGGTCAGCGCGCGGCCGCGTTCCGGGTGGAACTCGTGCCGGTCGACCCCGCGGACGATCAGGCGCTGTCCATTGAGCAGCACCTGGCGGTTCCGGATCTCGATTTGCCGGAACCCGACGCGGCAGCTTTCGTGATCGAGCGCCGCGCCCTGCTCGTCGCGTAGCGTGATGACCAGGGTGTAGAGGTAGGGATCGTCGGCGGACCAGGGGCGGGGGGCCGACACCGGAATGGCGGCCTGGGCCGCGCCTTTCTGTGGTGCGACGGCCCCGTACATGTGGCTGACTTCGGCGAACGGCCGGCACACGGGGGCGGCGAACACGGGGGTCCCCGCGGCGTCATACAGCATGAACTCCGCGGTGTAGCGGGCGAACTCGGGTTCCCAGTGGGCCGCCATGGCGGTGGTTCGCGCGAAAGCGGTGTCATCCCGCCGGAGGTGGGCGATGTTGGAGATGAACGCGGTGGCGTGCAGGGTCGCATCGACATAGCGTTCGTCGAAGGTTGTCCGCACGCAGAAATCGCGGAGGTGGGCAGGAGGCTTGGCGTACAGGTAGACATCCCGTTGAAGCCCGCTCATCTGCCAGTAGTCCTGGTCTTCCAGATACGTGCCGCTGCAGTAGCGCATCACCTGGGCTGCGATCAGGTTGCGCCCCGGCTTCAGGAATGGCGTGATGCAAAACTCGGCGCTGAGTTTGCTGTCTTCACTGTAGCCGACGCAGGTGCCGTTGACCCAGACATAGCCGGCGGCATCGATGGACTCCAGCACCAGGAACACCTCGCGGCCGTTCCAGGCGGCGGGCAAGTCGACCGTCGTGCGGTAACAACCGGTGGGGTTGGCGGCCGGCACCAGCGGCGGGTTCGGGTGGAAGGGGTAAACGATGTTGGTGTAGATCGGCTTGTCCCAGCAGTCCGGTTGAAGCTGCCAGTTGCCGGGAACCGGGATGGCGCCCCAGGTGTTGTCATTGAAATCCGGCATCCAGAAGTCGGCGGGGACGTGTGCCGGGCCGGCCGCCAGGTGGAATCGCCAGTCGCCGTTGAGACTGCGCATGAACGGCGACGCACGCCGGTTGCCGGTGAGTGCGGATTCCGCATCGGCATAGGCGCCGAGCGGGGCATGCATGGTTTCGCGGTTGATCCCGCTCACCTCGGGGTTTTCCCAGTCTTCAAGACGCGCTTTGAGGGGCATATTGACTTTTCTCCTGTTGAACCGGCAAATGCCCAAGGAGGGCGTCCGCGGCGACAACGGGCGGAACTCTACGCCGGGTGGGGCCTGTGGATCAAGCACGTGCGGCGGGTGTCAGGCGCAGGGTTTTGATTTCAAATGGGCGGAACTGGAGGCTCAGGGTGCCGCGTTTCATCGTCACGCGTCGGGCATCCGTCTCCAGCATGTTGGTGAGTGCGGCGGCTTTGACCGGGAACCCCGCGGTCAACGTGCACGATGTGGCCGCGTGCTTCGCCTCGTAGAGGCGCACGATCACATCGCCCGACCGGTCCTCGGCCGGCTTGACCGTCTCGACGATCACGTTGGGCGCGTCAAGGTTCAGCAGCGACCGGGTGCCGGCGGCGCCGGGCGTCATGACCAGCGGCACGTTCAGTTCATAGGCCTCGCGGATGAGGTTGCTCTCGAAGAACGTGCCGGTCCACGCATAGAAGGCATAGGTGAATTCCTGCAGACCCTGGTCGGCGTGCATGTCCGGCGCCAGGGGCGCGCGCAGCAGCGTCAGATTAATGCTGCCCCCGTCCACGTTGACCCCGTACTTGCAGTCGTTCAGGACCGCCGCGCCGCGATTTTCCTCGGTCAGCGCCGTCCATTTGTGGTTGCTGACCTCGAAGCGGTCGGCGTCGAACGGGCGCGTGGCGTGATTCGGCCGGCGGAGGTGCCCGAACTGGATTTCATGCACGGCCTCGTTGGCGTGGACGGTGGTCGGGAAATTGACCTTGAGGAGTTTGTGTTCCTCGCGCCAGTCGATCCGGGTGTGGAACTCGATGCGGCGACTGTCGGCGCCGAGCCGGATTTCCTGTTCCAGCCGCGACCGATTGAGCAGGCGCACCACGCGAATGATGCCGATGAGCGGTCCCTCGGTCACGACGTCGACGGTGGCCTTGCCGGGAAGGTTCACGGGGGCGCATTTGTAGGTCGAATCGATGTCCCAGGCGTCAAAGGCGCGCGGCACGTCCTTGTACATGCGGAAGGTGTTCAAAGGCGCGGCGGCCAGTTCCCGGCCGGTCTGCTTGTCCACCAGGCTCGCAATTTCGCCGCGGGCATTGAGCGTCAGGCGCAGGTGGGCGTTCTCCATGCCGGCGGCGGTGACCTTGAGGCCGGCCGGTGCATCGCCGAGGCACTGTAGCCACGGCGCTGTGCGCCGTGTCTTCGCGTCGCACAGCGACGCGGCTACAACGGATGCAGGAATCGGAGATGCGCTCGCGGTTGGTGTGGCGCGCTCCAGCGTGGCCCAGCCGCAGGCGGGGACGGTGGCGGTCACGACCGTGGCGCCGCCGATGGATTGGGCAGGCAGGGCCCGGCCCGCCAGGGTGGCGCCCTGCCAACCCTTCGGCAGGGTGACCAGCGCTGCACGATCCCATGAAAGCGAGTTGAAAACGGTGACGGCCGAGGTCTTCCGGGACGTCAGCTTTTGTGTGGCGGCGGTTGTCGTGGCATGGGCGGTGGCGATGACCTTGGCATACAGGGCCTCGGCTTCCACATAGACGCGCGCGATGGACGAGCCGGGGATGATGTCGTGGAACTGGTTCAGCAGGACGTCTTTCCACGTCTCATCCATGACGGCGTACGGATAGCGAAACCCGGCGCCGACCATGGCGGCCACGCTCCAGAGTTCCGCCTCGCGCAGTGCGACTTCGCTCTTGCGGTTGCCCCGTTTTGTGCGGGCCTGGCTGGTGTAGGTGCCGCGGTGGGCCTGGAAGTACAATTCCCCCACATAGGCCGGCCAGGCGGCATTGCGCCGGGATTCGGCGCGCAAGTACTCGACGGGACCCGCCATGCGGGCTTTCGGGACGCCTTCGAGATCCTGCTGCCGGCGCAGGTACTCCAGGTGTTCGCGGGTGGGCCCGCCGCCGCCATCGCCGTATCCGAATGGGACCATGCGCCCCGTGAGCCCGTCCTTTTGTACGCGTTCGTTCCAGCGTTGGAGAAGCACGGCGGGGTTGGTGTGCGAGTTGTAGTCGTTGTGCAGGTGGCTCAGGACGCGGGTGCCATCGATTCCCTCCCACCAGAACGTGTTGTACGGGAAGCCTTCGCCGCCGTTGTAGGTCCAGAAGATCTTCTGGGTGGAGAAGAACTTGATGCCGCAGCCGGTCATGATCTGGGGCATGGCGCCGGAATAGCCGAATACATCGGGCAGCCACATCAACTCGGATTCGATGCCGAACTCATCGCGGAAGAAGCGCTTGCCGTGGATGAACTGGCGCACCAGGCTTTCCCCGCCGGTGATGTTGGTGTCGGCCTCGACCCACATGCCGCCCTCCGGGAGCCACCGGCCCTGACGGACGGCGGCCTTGATGCGGGCATAGAGCTCCGGATAGAGCCGGGCGGTCATCTGGTACAGATGCGGCTGGCTTTGGAAGAACTTGTATTCCGGATACTGTTCCACCAGGGCCAACTGGGTGGCGAAGGTCCGCGCGCACTTGCGTTCGGTCTCGGCCAGGGGCCAGAGCCAGGCCACGTCAATGTGCGAGTGACCGAAGCAGTCCAGGGTCGGGGCCGTGGATCCATTGCGGCAGTCGAGCACGGTTTTCAGGCGGCGGCGGCCAGCGCGGACAGACGCGAGCATGGCGGCGCGCGGCAGCTCGAGATCGGCGAGCGTGGTGAAGTCGCGCAGGGCGGCGTCGATGGTGGCGACGCGCAGGCTGTTGGGGTCCAGGGCGTTGCGGACCTCCAGCAGGGTGTTGAGGTCGAGCCAGGCCTGGAAACAATCCTCCTGCCAGAGGCCGAAGGAGGCCTCGCCCACGGTCTGCTGTTGCGCCGGGGGTTCGGGAACCATCTCGTGTCCCTCGGGGCTGGGACCGCCGCCGCAGGCGGTCGTGCCATGGCCGGCGTACATCTCCATGAGGATCTCGTACCGGGTGCGCGCCCTGCCGCGGGGTGCGAGCAGAATCTCGCGATGCTGGTGGTCGCGTCCGCCGGCCTCCCGGCCATTCACCAGCACGCGGCCTTCGCCGAAAAAGCCATGCGAGTCGGCGGTGCGGAACACGATCCGTTCGCCCGCGGCTTCCCGGGGCAGGGTGACGGAACCGCGCATCCAGGCGTATTCCCATTTGGCGCCCCACCGGGTGCCGGCCGGCATCGGGCGGAAGGGGCGTTTCAGCGCCTGTTTCGGAGTGAGTTGTTCGTGGGTGGTGAAACCGCTGAGCGGGACTTTGCCCAGTTCGACGTAGAACAGGCGTTCCAGCGTTTGTTTCCAGTGATCGACGCGACCCCGCCATTCTGGTGTCAGTGACATGGTGATTTTCCTTTGCAGACCGGCGGCAAACAATGGGAAAACGTGCAGGGTGCGTCAAGCGTAGATCACCAAACTTGGGCTGGCCTCAAAACACCGTCGTTGAGGATCGGAAGGGGGCTGGTTCCTTCCCGGGCACTGCGGTTGTGTGCACACGGGCACACACTGGTTTCTCCGCTGGTTTCTCCGGTTGAACTGCACGGCATCTTCTGTTAAGCGTACCCATGAGATACCACCATCCGGAGCGTATGAATCTTTACCCATTGATTGCGGACAAAGTTGCGACCACTCCTGCCGTGGTGAATGGGGCCTTGGAGACGCTGGCGAAATGGGAGGCGATGGGAGTCGCTCCGCCCGCGCGATTGGCGCAATGGCGACGGCTTCTATGCGGGGCGAAGCGGGGCTTGAGCGGCCGGAAACGCTTGCTTGCCGTATTGCGTGACGATTCTGAGCGCAACCGCCGCTTGCTTGATTTCGCGCCGTTTGCCGGAGTGCTGACACGGGAAGAGCGAAGGACGGTATTCCTGAAATGCACATACGATCATTGAAGCAGTTGATCGATATTGTGAAGGCCATGGTGCGGCCAAGGCAGATCACGGTCCTCGGGTCATCGTCCCTCCTCGCCGGCAACCCTGATCTGGGAGAGAAGGATGGGCCTCTGGAACTCAGCCTCGATCTCGATCTGTTGGTCGATCCTTGCGATGCGCGACAGATTGGGATACTGCATGAAGCCATCGGGGATGGGAGCCTTTTTCACCGGGAGTATGGGGTCTATGCGGATTTCCTGCGGCCCGAAATAGCGGAGGCGTTGCCTCACGGTTGGCAGGCACGATGCATTAGTCTGGGTCGCGACCGGACTGTGCGATGCTTGAACCCCGTGGATCTTGCGGTCGTCAAACTTCAACTGGGACGCGAAAAGGACATTGCCCTGCTCAAGGCTCTGATCAAGGCGCGAATTGTCACGTTAGACGCCTTGCGGAAGGCCTATCAGCGGACGGCCATGAACGAAAGGGCGATGTTCAAGGCCGGGCGACTTCTGCATCAACTGGAGGTCGAGTGTGGAAGACGAGCGAGGCGGAGTTCAGGCAGTAGCGCAGGCCGGTGGGGCGCGGGCCATCCTCGAAGACATGGCCGAGATGGGCATCGCAGCGGGAGCACAGGATCTCCGTGCGATCCATGCCGAAGGACCGGTCGACGTGCGTATGAACGTTCTCCGGACAGATCGGTTTGAAGAAACTCGGCCAGCCGGTGCCGGAATCGAATTTCGCGGTCGACTCGAACAGCGGCAGATCGCAGCAGACACAGGTGTAGTAGCCGGGCTTCTTATGGTCGTAGAAAACGCCGCAATATGCCGCCTCCGTCCCCTTGTTGCGGGCAATTCGATATTGCTCGGGCGTCAACTGCGCGCGCCACTCGGCATCGGTCTTGACGATCTTTGCGGTGGACTGGACGGGGGTGAGGGTTCCGTTCGCATCGAGGAGCCGGACGTTGACGGTCATGGTCGTTCCTCCGTTGCTTGAAGTGGCGGATGGCGTTTCCGCACGGCATGGGACAATGTACATGGCGGCGGCTGCCGCCAGAGTGATGAGACTGCGGAAAAACATCCTTCTCATGACTCAGAGTATACCACCCGCAGGTTCGTGACTCAACCACCGCTGGGCGTTCAGCGTGCGATCTGCTGCCGCATGAAGGCCTGCACGGCCGTTTCGGATGCCGGCAGGATGGCGCAGCGGGTGGGCAGGCCCATGAGCGCATCGAGGATGGGATGGTGCGCCAGGTCCTGCCCGGTCGCGTCGAGAATGGCCTGGCCGAACTTGGCGGGATGGGCGGTGGCGAGACAGATCATGGGTTCCGTCGACCGCTGGAACGCTGCCGCCACATGCACCCCCACGGCGGTATGCGGATCGATCAGGTAGTCGTACCGGCTGTGGAAGTCACGAATGGCGGCCAGGGTCTGGTCGGTGGTAGCCGTGCCGGCCACGATCACGCCCTCCTCAGCGGCATCGGCCGGCAGTGGCATAACGAGGCGGCCGGTGGCGGCGAAGGCCTGCATCAGGTCACGCAGGCGGGCGGGATCTTCGCCCACCCAGTAGTAGAGATAACGTTCGAAATTACTGGCAACCTGGATATCCATGGAGGGACTGAGCGTGGCATGCACGGGCCCCTGGCTGTAGTCGCCGGCGTTGAAGCCGCGCGCGAGAATATCGTTCTCGTTGGTGGCCAGCACCAGGCGGCTGATGGGCAGTCCCATACGGCGGGCGACGTAGCCGGCGAAGATGTCGCCGAAGTTTCCGGTCGGGACGGTCATCTGGACCTGCCGGGCGCCGGTCAGGCGCATTACCTGGAACGCGCCGAAGAAGTAATAGACGATCTGGGCCAGAACGCGCGCCCAGTTGATCGAGTTCACCGTCCCCAGTTCGTAGCGATCCTTGAAGTCGAGGTTGCCGAACAGCGTCTTCATGATGCGCTGGCAGTCGTCGAAGGTGCCCTGCACGGCGAGGTTGAAGACGTTGTCATCCAGCACGGTGGTCATCTGCCGTTCCTGGGTGGGGCTGACGCGGCCGTGGGGGTGCATGACGAAGATGCGGATGTGGTTCCGGCCGCGCACGCCGCAGATGGCGGCGCTGCCGGTGTCGCCGCTGGTGGCGGCCAGGATATTGAGTTCGCGGTGTTGGCGCTGGAGCACGTACTCGAAGCAGTTGCCGAGGAACTGGAGGGCGACATCCTTAAACGCCAGGGTGGGGCCGTGGAAGAGTTCGAGCACATGGACGTCGCCCACGCAGGTGGTCGGCGTGACGTCGGGATGGCGGAACGTGGCGTAACTGCGGTCGACCAGTCCGCGCAGGTCGGAGGCGGGAATGTCATCGATGTACAGGCGCATCACCTCGAACGCGAGGTCGGCGTAGGAGAGATCGCGCCAGGCGTCGAGCCGGTCGGCCACGGACGGAATCTGTTCGGGCAGCAGCAGGCCCCCGTCGCGGGCCAGGCCCGTCATCACGGCATCCTGGAATCCCACGGGCTCCATGCCCCCTCGTGTGCTGATGTACCGCATGGGGTCGTACAATAGGCAGGCGGCGGGGTGGGGGCAAGTGGAGAATGGGAGAAGGTGTTAGGCGGGAGGGAGTGCAGGCAGGTGTGGGGTCGATGTCCGCATCGACCTTGCCTGGGGTGGACCCGGTCAGAGGCGGATGTCCCGAGGAAGTGCGTCGCATCTTTGTCGTAAGCTTTGTCGACGAGGCTCACGACAAAGCTCGCGACGAAGCTTAGGGTGCGGGCGGTAGCCCGCCTTGGGTGCAGCCAGGCGACCGTCTAAAGCCGGCGCTTGCTGCGCGATGTTCGGCGTTATTAATAGTGATTGATTCAACACATCCGACTGTGTGACTATATGTGTGGAGGATATCGTATGGCAACAAATCTGCAGCTCGATGATAAATTGATTAAGCAGGCTGTCGCGCTTGGGGGGCACCACACAAAGAGGGCGGCGGTGACGCAGGCGCTATCCGACTATGTCCGCAATCGGCAACAGGAGAGAATTCTGGACCTGTTCGGGAAGGTCGATTTCACCTCGGGATACGACTACAAGCGACAGCGGGCAAAAGCATGAGAGTGCTCGTCGACACCAGCGTCTGGTCGCTCGCGTTGCGGCGGGCAGCTCACGCGCAGAATACTGCCGCGGAGGAGTTGAAGCGCCTGATCACCAGTCACTTGACTGAACTCATCGGCCCCATTCGGCAGGAGTTGCTCTCCGGAGTTCGGGATCAGGCACAGTTTGATCTGCTGGAATCCCGGTTGGCTTGCTTCCCTGACCTTCCTCTCCTTGCCGAGGACTATGTGGCGGCGGCCAAGATGTTCAACCTGTGTCGAGCAAAAGGCATCCAAGGTTCAAATACGGACTTTCTGATCTGCGCGGTTGCCGTGAGACATGACTTTGCCATCCTCGCCACAGACGGCGACTTTCGCCTGTTTGCAGAGTGCCTGCCCATCGTCCTATATGAATTCAAAACACACGCCGAACCCCACCTTGTTCCGTACGGCTCGCGGGATCGCCGTCGGAAAAGGTGACGCGTCCTGCACGATGAATACAAGAGAAAATGCACTGCGGGTCGTTCGGTTCGACAGTCCTGAACAAGTTACGGGAGGTTGTCCGGCCCATGGCGTCGGATACCTGGGCTGCAATCACGAGGGGTTCGCCGGGGGCGGTCATCACATGCCTGTGGGGTCTGTCTGGCGGGACATCTGGGGCACCGAATGGCACCGTGAACACGAAGGAGTGATGGGGTTCCCCAGAGGCAACCCGCTGGCCAACCTGCCCACCGCCCTTGCGGGTTATGTGTGGCCGGATCCCGATGACGAGCGAATCATCCGGCAGGTCTATGAGCAGGTCAAAGGATGCAACCGTGAAGAGGCATTCCTTTGCGGCTCACACCGCGACACCCTGTGGGAGAAGTGCTACATGCTGGTCGGCATGGAAAACGCGATGTGCGGTTTCCTTGGGGAACCGGCGGCCATGCGCGAAATCCTGCACCGGATCATGGACTTTCAGCTGGGCATCGCTCGGCACTACCTCGGGCTGGGGGTCGAAATGGTCAGCATGTCCGACGACCTGGGCACCCAGTGCGGGTTGCTCCTCTCCCCGGCGCTCATCGCGGATTTCCTGGTGCCGGAGTACCGCCGACTGTTCGCCCTCTACAAAGCGAAGGGGGTCCTGGTCAACTTTCACAGTTGCGGTCACATCGAGCCGGTGCTCGACGTGTTCATGGAGCTTGGCGTGGACATCCTGAATCCGGTGCAGGCGACGGCGAACAATCTGGACGCAATTCGTGCGAGAACGGCAGGCCGCATGGCATTGCAGGGCGGCGTGAGTTCGGGTGTGATCGCAGCGGGCCCCATACAAGCCATCCGCGCGGAGGTTCATCGACGGATCTGGCAACTGGGGCGCGAGGGCGGCTACTTCTGCGGTCCTGATCAAGGCATGCCTTGGCCGGAAACGCACATTCAGGCGCTGCGGGACGCCGTAGCGGAATTTGGACGATACCCTCTGCAGGAGTATCCTGAGAGGCCGACGACCACAGAACCGGGGGGCTGAAGGGCCCCATCGTAACACATGCATTGAGATCACTGTGCAGAGGAACGATGGACATCTCACCGCTGACCCGTGATGAAGTGGGATCCGTTGTTGCCGGACGGGGGTGCGCACTCGCATAATGGAACGCCGAGCAGAGAGGCCTCCCGCCATGACGTGATGCGGATAACAGGAGCAGGCTGTGGGCGAAAGGGAAATGACAGAACTGATGAGAAAGCCAAACATTGTCTATGTCCTCGTCGATGACATGGGGTATGGTGACGCATCGTGTCTGAACCCTGAGGGGAAGATCCAGACCCCGAACACCGATCGACTGGCCCGCGAGGGGATGGTCTTCACCGATGCGCATTCCAGCTCGGCTGTCTGCTCGCCGTCACGCTACAGCGTTCTGACCGGCCGCTACAACTGGAGATCGTCCCTGCAGAAGGGAATCGTCGGCCTGTACGGCCAGCCCCTCATTTCCCCGGATCGCCTGACCGTGCCTGGATTTCTGAAGCAGAACGGCTATCACACCGCCTGCATCGGCAAGTGGCATTTGGGCCAGGGCTGGGATTTCGAACCGAGTGAGGAGCCGTTTCACCCAGGGGGATTCCAACGTCATCGCGATACAGCCGGGGGCGCGGCGGACTTGGAAGCCACGCCCGAGCAACAGGCGCGCTGGCGGGAGGCGTTTGCCAGGCCCACGACCGGGGGCCCGACCACGCGCGGCTTCGATTACTATTTCGGGGTTGATGTTCCCAACTGGCCTCCCTACTGCTTTATCGAGAACGACCGCACCGTCGGCATCCCGTCGGAATTCCTTCCCTCACGCCTGGTCGGCCATAACTTGGCAAGCTATTCCGGCCCGGCGATGCCCGGCTGGCACTTCGAGCAATTGCTTCCCTCCTGGGCGGCGAAGGCCGACCGCTACATCCAGGAGCGCGCGGCGGGGGGAGAGCCCTTCTTCCTGTACCTGCCCATGACCTCGCCCCATACGCCGCTGTCCGTCAACAAGCCCTGGATCGGGAAGAGTGGCCT
Organism: uncultured Verrucomicrobiota bacterium; assembly: GCA_964611575.1. GTDB lineage: Bacteria > Verrucomicrobiota > Kiritimatiellia > CAIKKV01 > CAITUY01 > CAITUY01. The sequence continues at coordinate 28,568 of CAZTAJ010000014.1, read as the reverse complement.
GAACAGCCTGTACGCCGACTTGGTGATCGAGACCGACGACGTGTTCGGGCGGGTTCTCGCCTCCCTGGAAGCGCATGGTGTTGCCGACAACACGGTGGTCATATTTGCCAGCGACAATGGTTGCGCACCCTACATCGGCGCAAAGGAAATGGAAGCGCAGGGCCACTTCCCCAGCGGCCCCTATCGAGGTTACAAGTCCGACGCCTGGGACGGCGGCCATCGCATCCCGTGCATCGCCCGCTGGCCGGGCGTGATCAGGCCCGGAACCGAGTGTGGCGCTCTCGTCTGCCTTTCGGACCTGATGGCGACGTGCGCCGATATTCTCGGGCAGGATCTGCCGGATAATGCCGGGGAGGATAGCGTCACCATGATGCCGCTGTTCAGGGGCGCCGGCCCGTCCGGGCGGACCGCCGTGGTCCATCATTCGATCGAAGGCAAGTTCGCGATCCGCGACGGCCGTTGGAAGCTCGTCCTGTGTCCGGGGTCAGGCGGTTGGACCCACAACGACGCGGCTGCCGCCAAAGCCGGTTTGCCGCTGGTTCAACTGTACGACATGGAGGCCGATCCCGGCGAGAGGTGCAACCTGCATGCCGAGAACCCGGGCAGGGTCAGGGAACTGGCTGCCCTGCTGAAGAAGCAGGTCGCTGACGGCCGCAGCACTCCCGGTCCGCTTCAGGAAAACGATGTGCCTGTGGATATCTGGAAGCTCGACACGATGCCCGGGGTCAACCCCGCGGTGCTCGATGACTACTGAGGATGCAGGAACCGGGGCACCCACAACCGTTCCTCGCGACGGCTTACAGCCACGCGAGAACGGCACGATTCTGCCATGGAATAGAATGAACCAGGCCAAAATGGAATGCCCGAAATGCCATGTCCAAGGGCGTTGCCAGATGCTCTCACGCTGGCGCGCGCTCACTGCCGCCATCGCCGACGCCGATCGCGCCGCAGCCAAACGCGCTTTCGAGGCGATGATGCAGATGGGAAAGATCGACATCGCGGCAATCGAGGCGGACCGGTGCGGCTGATGCTCAAGGGCGTCCGCAACGCTTCGCGAACGAGGGGCAACAATGACGTGACTGTCATAAGCGCCGCGAAGAAAGGAATCCCGAACATGACAGAGAAACCGCCGGCTGTGCTCGTGACTCTCCAGAGTACCAAACGCGATCCGGCCCTCATGACGCGCGGCGACAGGAAACTACTGGTCACCGAGGTCTACAAGGACAAGGAGGAACCGGCCCGTGAGGCGCTATGGACCCATGCGGCGCCTTCCGGGAAGTGTCCCGTTGTCCTGATGCCGGACTCGGAATCGGCGGCATTCACCCAAATAGCCAAACAGAGCCGTCACTACCACAAGAAGGGAACGGAGGTCTACTGGCTGATCGAGGGTGTGATGCAGATTGAGGTTGAGAAGAGGGATTACATTTTGACGCCGGGTGACACGATCGTTGTCAACCCTGGAGCGTTCCACGAGGTCAAGCAAGAGGGGCCGTTCCTTTGCAGGGTTGTGACGCTGAACTGCGGCGGCCCGTCAGATAGATACGAGACGTAACACCCCGATCCAAGGGCCGGGGGATATCGCGTTTCGCTGCGTTCCACAAGAACCTTCCGCCTCACCATTCGTCTGGTCGTATGGCTATCGATCCTGGATCCAGACAGCATCTCGCCGGGTTGACGATTGGCCCAGACGGCGTAACCTTTGTCGATCCGTGCAGAGACAGGACGTCCGTTGACTTTCAGGCGGGCGAGCCGGTTCGTCTCCACGCGCGGCGCCCAGAACGCGTCCTCCAACTGAACGCGGGTGAACGGAACCGCCTCCACCGTGCGCAAGGTCTTCTTCGTGGGATGCTTTCCACTCAGGCCTGAGCGAACTTGCGCAGGTACTTGACTCCGATGGTGAGATCCTTGGGCCAGGGAGCGGTGATCGTGATTGGCTCGCGGGTCATCGGGTGCTGAAGGGTGATGGATTCGGCATGCAGGGCCGGCCGGCCGATGAGCGGTTTTTCGCCCTCGGGCTTCATCCGGTAATCCGGCTTGATATTCGAGAGCAGGAGGGGCGTGCCGGGGCCGTACTGGGGGTCGCCGACCAGAGAGCAGTGGATCGACTGCAAGTGCACCCGGATCTGGTGCAACCGACCGGTCTCCGGTTCGGCGCGTACGAGCGTGTAGCCTTTGAAGCGCTCCAGCACCGTGAACCGCGTGCGGGCGGGCTTGCCTGACGAAGCGATGATGGAGCGGCCGGGATGGGCTGAGGACGGCGCAATCGGTTGGTCGACCACGGTTTCGTCTTCGGGGAAGGCCCCGAGCGTCAGGGCGCTGTAGACTTTTGCAGGATGGCGGTCGTGAAACTGTTCCGCCAGGTTGATGAGTGCGGCGCGGGTCCGGGCGAACAGGATCACCCCGCTGGTCGGCGCATCCAGGCGGTGCACATTGGAAAGCTGGACGATGCCGCGGGCGGCGATCCAGGGCTGGCCGGTGCGGATGGCCGCCTGAAGGAGCCCGACGAGATGCTCCCGCTTCTTGTCCCAGCGATCCGGCGCCACCAGCAGGCCTGCCGGCTTGTTGAGCGCCAGCAGGGTCTCATCGTCGTACAGGATCTCAATGTCCGGCCAGGTGGCGCTCAGGCGAATGCGGGGGGATTCGGTCATGGAAGGGCTCATGTCGTGGCGTCCGCGAGCACGGTCCGGATACAGTCCGCCACATCCTGGAACCGGAAGGGCTTGGGCAGCACGGCTTTGAACCCCTGCTTGACGAAGTTCTCGGACGTCGCCTCGCGGGACTGGCCGCTCGCGCACACGGCGCACACGGCGGGATCGATGGCTTTCAGGGCTCTCAGGGTCTCTTCCCCGTTCATGCCCTCCTGGACCGTCAGGTCCAGAATGACGATATTGAACGGTGTCCCGGCCTGCCGGGCGGCCCGATAGCGTTCGACGGCAATTTCCCCCCGCGATGCTGTTTCGACCTCGCATTCCAGCCGGGTCAGCATGAGCGCGAAGATCTTGCAGATCGAATCATCATCGTCCATTACGAGGATGCGTTTGGTCATCGGAGGAAGTGTAAAGCAAGCGACCCCTGCGTCAATCGGTATTCCACCGCTTCAATCCAGCGTGTGCACGAACAGGCCATCCCGGAGTTTGGGTTCGAACCAGGTGCTCTTGGGCGGCATGATCCCGCCGGCGTCGGCGATGTCCATCATCTGTTCGACCGTGGTCGGATGCATGGAAAAGGCCACGGCAGCCCGGCCGTCTCGGACGCGTTGTTCCAGCTCCTCGATGCCGCGGATGCCCCCGATGAAGTCGATCCTTTTGCTGGTGCGCGGATCGTCGATCCCGAGCAGGGGCGCCAGGAGACGGTTTTGGAGGACGGTGACATCCAGCCGTTCCTCGGGCGGGGTCCCGGACGGCACGCTCCAGCTCAGTTCGTGCCAGGCGCCGGCGAGATACATCCCGATGCGGCCGGGCGAGGCCGGGCGCGGCGAGGCGGCGGGGTGGAGCGTGAAGCGGGACGCCGCGGCTTTAAGCAGGGCTTCGGGCGTCAGCCCGTTCAGGTCCTTGACGCACCGGTTGTAGGGCAGGATCTGCACTTCGCTGGCCGGGAACAGCACGCCCAGGAACCAGTTCCAGGCTTCCCGGCCGGACGGTTGCGGGTGCTTCGTCCGCCGCTCGCGCGCCACGCGGACAGCCGAGGCGGCGCGGTGATGCCCGTCGGCGATGTAGCAGGTGGGCACACGGCCGAAGGCCGCCACGACGGCGTCGACGTCGGCAATGGGCCAGCCGGTGTGTCGCACGCCGTCGGCGGCGGTAAAGTCGAACCGGGGCGCCTGCGCCTCGGCCTGCGCGAGCACGGCGGCCAGTTCGGCCGTGTCGCGGTACACGAGAAATACCGGACCCGTCTGGGCGTTCAGCAGGTTCACGTGGCGCGTCCGGTCGTCCTCCTTGTCCTGCCGCGTCTTCTCGTGCGTCTTGATGATCTTCTGTTCGTAATCGACGGTGGAGCAGGTGGCCACGATGCCGCGCTGGCTGTGGCGGCCCATGACCTGGCGGTAGACGAAGAGGGCGGGCGCGGCGGATTGCACCAGCGTGCCGTCGCGCATCAGGTTCTCGAGGGCGGCGCGGCCGCGATGGTAGACGGCGTCGGCATAAGGGTCGGCGCCGCGCGGCATGTCGATCTCGGCGCGCGTGACATGGAGAAAGCTGTGCGGATTGCCCGCGGCCAGGGCGGCGGCCTCGGCGGTATCGACCACATCGTAAGGCACGGACGCCACTTGCGGGGCGAGGTCGGGACGGGCGCCCCAGGCGCGAAACGGTTGAATGTGCATGCGCGAACTCCTTGTTGTGACTCCATTCAGAATCGGTCGCGATTGTGCGGAGGGCGGGCGGGATGTCAAGACCGCACCGCGCCAGGGCGCAGGGGGCGGGGTTCAGGGTTCAGGAGGGGGAGTGAGGACATCACGGCGGCAGATTGCGATCGGGGCGGTTGAGTTTCGTATGCGACGTGCGGGTGTTGTCTTTCCGCTGAACCCCGAACCCCGAACCCTGGCCCCCTGCCCTGATGCACATACCTCATAGCAATGAGCTGGACATATGCGGCGGAATGTGGCACATTCGCCGGCATCATGAGTGGGCGCATCACGCAGAAGGAGATTGCCCGCCGGCTGGGGGTGTCGCAGGCGCTGGTCTCGCGCGCGCTCACCGGCACCTCGGCGCAGATCGCCGCCTCGCCGGTGACTGTCGCGCGCATTCGCAAGGCCGCCGCCGCGTGGGATTACCGGCCGAGCGCGGCGGCGCTGACACTCAAGGGGCGGTCGTCGCGGACGCTGGGGGTGGTGATCAAGTCGTTTGACGACCCGTACCTGGGACACATGATCGGGGTGCTGCAGGGGCTGGCCCGTCGCGAGGGGTACTCGTTGCTGCTTGCCGGCTGGGATGCGGGCGAGCGGGGCGATGCGGGCGTTGAACTGTTTCGCAACTATTTCGTCGACGGCCTGCTCCTATGCGGCAGCGACTATCGGCCGGGCTCGGCAATGTGGTATCTGCGCGAACGCAAACCGGTCGTGCAAATCGGCAGCGGCAAGGCGGCCGCAGGCGTGCGGCAGGTGGCGTCCGACGAGGCGCATGGCCTGGAGCAACTGGTGGCGTACCTGGTCGGCCTGGGGCACCGGCAGATTGCCCTGGCGGGCGAATCGACGCCGGCGCACGAACGACGCGAACGGTGCCTGAGGGAGTTGCTGGCCCGCCGGGGCGTGACCGTGCCTGACGACTGGGTGGTGCGGGGCGGGGACGGCCTGAATGCCGCCGTAAAACGGCTGGCGGATCGGGATGGCCGGCGCCCGACCGCCTGGATGGCCGCGGATGACGCGACCGCCCAGGCGATCCTGAGGACGTTGCACGAAAGCGGCATTCGCGTGCCGGAGGATATGTCGCTCACGGGGTGGGACGACATTCCGGCCGCGCGCACGATGATCCCGGCGTTGACCACGGTCCGGCAGCCCGTTGACGCCATGGTGCAGCAGGCGTTCAGCCTGGTGACGGCCGCGGAGGGGGCGCGGGGCGGCGGGGCGAACGGACCGATTGTGATTGTGCCGGAACTGGTGGTGCGGGAATCCTGTGCGCTGCCGCGGACAGGCGAAATTCAGGGTTCAGGGTCCGGGGTTCAGGCCGGAGCGAAACACGGGTAGGGCGCGGGCCTCTGGCCCCGCCGGCGACAAACTCGGAAAGGATTGATATGCAGAAGCAGCCTTTGGATGTCCTGATTATCGGCGGGGGAATGATCACCCATGATCTTCTCCTGCCTTCGGTCTATCACTTGCAACGGCTGGGCACGGTGGGGCGGATCCGCGTGTGCGCCCTCAACTCGCCGCCGCTGAAGGCGCTCAAGGAAAGCCGCGAAATCCTGGAGGCGTTTCCTGGCCAGGACTTCGAGGCATTCCCCCCGCTGTCCGAACCCGCCGATCGGATGTTCCCGGACCTGGCCAAGGAACTGCTGGCCTCGGCGGCGCCCCGGCAGGCGGTCATCGTGGCCGTGCCGGATCAATTCCATTACGCCATGGTTAGGGAATGCCTGCAGCGCGACCAGCACGTGCTGTGCGTCAAGCCTCTCGTGTTGAAATATGAACAGGCCGTCGAGATCGAGAAACTGGCGCTGGAGAAGGGGCTGTTTGTGGGGGTGGAATACCACAAACGATTCGATCGCCGCTCACTGGTGGCCCGCCGGCAGTACCGGCTGGGGCAGTTCGGCGAGTTCGCCATGGGCGAGGCCAAGCTGATCGAGCCCTACTATTACCGGCACTCCAATTTCCAGAACTGGTTCACCAGCGCGATGACCGACCCGTTCGTTTATGTGGGCTGCCATTACGTGGACCTGGTCTACTTCATCACCGGGCTGAAGCCCGTCGCGGTGTCGGTCTCGGGCGTCAAGGGGCGCTTCCCGAACGGCAACGAAGGCTACATGTGGACCAACGGCCGCGTCCGGTACGAGAACCACGCGCTGCTGTCCGTGACCGACGGGCTCGGTTACCCGGACGACGGGGCGGGCAGCAACGACCAGGGACTGATCCTGTACTGCGAGGGCAGGGACCGCAGCGGGATGATCCAGCACGACGACCAGGATCGCGGGGTGCGTCACTGTTACCTCGACCCCATCGGGTGCGGCGGCTCCCGGTACAACTACGTCAGCCCCGATTTCTACCGGCTGGTCCCGTGGGAGGGCCGCGGGTTCAAGCCGGTCGGGTACGGCTACGATTCCGTCGCCGCCAACGTGGAAACGATGCAGCGGATCGAGACCGAGACGGCGGGCCTGGCGGCGGGCGCGGCGCTGGCCAGACGGCGCGAGGCCATCCGCGATATCGACACGGCCGGCATCATCGCCACGCCGGCCAACAGTGGCATCAACGAACTGGTGGTGGAGGCGGCCCGCCTGTCTATCCAGGCGGATGGCGAGTGGGTGAACCTTGTGTATGGCAACAACCCTCACGTTGAGAAAAGGACACGGTAACCATGGCTGAATACGATCTGACTCCGGTCAAAGTCCCGAGCGTCACAACGCGGTTTCGCACGATCCGCACGGCGCTGCCGGTGCCGGAATCGCTGCCGATCTTCGAAGCCCTGCGGCAATCCGAGCCGCGCTCCATGTCCGGCCAGCCGCCGATCGTCTGGCACAAGGCCGAGGGGGCGACGGTGGAGGACCGCTGGGGCAACCGCTGGATCGACTGGTCGTCCGGCGTGCTGATCGCCAATGCGGGCCATGGTCATCCCGCCATCCGAAAGGCAATCCAGGAGGTGCTGGACCGGCCGTTGCTGGCGACCTATGTGTTCCCGCATGCCGACCGGGCCTGCCTGACGGCCGGCCTCGCGGCGCTGGCGCCCGACCCGGCCCATTACCAGGTGTTCCTGCTCAGCACCGGCGCCGAGGCGACCGAGAACTGCATCAAGCTGTCCAAGACGTATGCCCTGGAAAAGCACGGCCCGCACAAGAAGTACTTCGTCACCTTCAACGGAGCCTTTCACGGCCGCACCCTGGGGGCGCAACTGGCCGGCGGCATGCCGAAGCTGAAACGCTGGATCGGCGAACGGGATCCCACGTTCGTGCAGGTGCCGTTTCCGGACGGCTTCAAGAACCCGGACCCGTCGTTCGACCTGTTCCTGAAAACGCTGCAGGACAAGGGCATCAAGCCCTCCGATATCGCGGGGGTGATGTCGGAGAGTTACCAGGGGATCGGGCCGGACTTCTTCCCGGTGGACTATGCGAAGCGCCTTGAGAGATTCTGCCGCGAGCACGACATCGTGCTCACGATGGACGAAGTGCAGGCCGGGTTCGGTCGCACCGGTCGGATGTTCTGTTTCGAGCATTATGGCATCAAGCCCGACCTGATCGCGTGCGGCAAGGGCATCAGTTCTTCGCTGCCCATCTCGGCGGTCATCGGCCGCAAGGATGTGATGTCGCTGTACCCCGCGGGTTCGATGACGTCCACGCATTCGGCCTCCCCGCTGGCGACGGCGGCCGCACTGGCGAATCTCGAGGTGCTGAAGAACGAGAAGCTGGTGGAACGCGCGGCCCGGTTGGGCGCGTGGTTCGTGCCGGAACTCGAGCGCATCCAGAGGAAATACCCGAAGGTATTGGGTTGCTGCCACGGCAAGGGGTTGGTGGCCGGCATTCAGGCGGTGCAAGCGGGCACCCGGACGCCGGATCCCGCGTTGGCACTGCGCATCAACATCGGCTGCTTCCAGAAAGGGCTGCTGATGTTTGCGCCCGTCGGCCTGGCGGGTGAGTGCATCAAGATTGCGCCCCCGCTGAGTATTGACGAAGATGCGCTGAGGGAATCGGTGACGGTGTTTGAGGACGTGGTCGATCAGGTCATGCAGGGGTGAGCATGCACAAAATCCAACACAAGCTTGTCGTGCCGGACGGATGGGTGGACCTTCAGGTGAATGGCTACGTGGGGGTCGATTTCTCGAAGGCCGGCCTGACGGTAGCCGATGTGCGGCGCGTGACGGAGGAACTGGTCCGCCGCGGCACAGCGGGTTTCTGTCCGACCGTCGTTACGTGCGCGCCTGAGGTATACGAGCAGAACCTGCCGGTATTGGCGGCCGCCATGCGGGCGCCGGACCTGCAACCGCACTTGCTGGGTATCCATCTGGAGGGGCCGTTCCTGGCGGACGCGGCGAAGGGGGCGCACCCGGCGCGCTGGCTGCTGCGGCCCGATATCTCGTTGTTCGACCGTTGGATGTCGCTGGCGGAGGGGCAACTCCGGCTGCTAACCATGGCCCCGGAACTTGAAGGTGCGGACACGCTGATCCGGCATGCGACCGGCTGCGGCGTGACGGTGCTGCTCGGCCATCACGTTGGCGACAACGTGAGCATCGACCGGGCAGTCAGGGCGGGCGCACGCGGTTGCACGCACCTGGGGAACGGGATTCCCAACGTGCTGCCGCGCCATCCCAACCCGATCTGGACCCAACTGGCGGACGACCGCCTGATGGGACTGTTCATCGCCGATGGCCACCATCTTCCCGTGGAGTTCGTGAAAGTGGCGTTGCGGGCCAAGGGCCTGGAGCGGTGGGTGGTCACCAGCGATGCGGCCCCTGTGGCTGGCCTGCCGCCCGGCGAATACGAGTGCCTGGGCCAGACCGTAATCAGTGAACCGGGCGGCCGCATTTCCGTGAAGAATCTGGCATCGCTGGCCGGCTCGTCGGCGACGATGGCCGATTGCATGGCCTGGTTGCGCTCCTGGAGTGGGCTGTCCGAGGCCGATCTGCTCCGCATCGGACGCCATAACCCTTTGTGTCTGCTGGCCCTGTAGAAGATGTCTCGGCATCCCTTGACTCCATGGGGGGGTGGGCGTAGACTTATCTTGAGGCTGGGAACGGCCGCCTGTGTGTGAATGGAAAGCTGGGGCGGTGACTGGCCGACAGGGTGAGATGGACGGATTGGATAGAGGGTTCGACTTTGAGCACGAGCGGGTTATGAACGTGGTTCAAATAGAATTGGGACACTTGATACTGATGCTCATGGCGTTGTTGAGCGCCGGGGTTGGTCGGGCGTACGTGACGTGGTATACTGAAGATCGTCAGGCGAAGGCCGTGAGGGCGGTTCCATCCAATCCCCAGCGGTGGGGATGGGGTGAGCGCGGCCCGACCAGCCGAGGTTGGCGATGGTGTCCGTTTCGTTTGAATGCCGTTCTTTGACAAAAGGGTCATAAGCGCCTGTTTGCTTTGTGCCCTGCCTGGTTCGTGTATGGGCCGACATCTCTAACCCAATAGCTATTGATCCGGGAGTTCGAAACCACCGGGGCCCTCAAGCCCGCCGCGCGCGGGACTTGGAAACCGGTGGATAGAGTTCCCACTTGCCTACGACGGTAAGGGATCAGCGCCCCTGCGACTTATGGCGGGGCATTTTTTTGTCGGAATCAGGCATGGACCTTTTTGAAAAGAAAGATCATGGGGACGAAGGACGCCTCCAACCGCTGGCAGCGCGGATGCGGCCGCAGTCGTTGGATGAAATCGTCGGGCAGGATCACATCCTGGGTCCCGGCAAACTCCTGAGGCGCGCCATCGAGGCCGACCGACTGGGCAGCATTATCCTGTACGGGCCGCCCGGTTGCGGCAAGACATCCATCGCCGAAGCCATCGCCGCCGCCACGCGCCGTCGCTTCGAACGCACCAGCGGGGTGCTGGCCAATGTCGCCGCTTTACGGTCCCTTTTGTCCGCCGCCCACCACCGCCGCAGCACCGCAGGCGTCGAAACGATCCTGTTCATCGACGAAATCCACCATTTCAACAAATCCCAGCAGGACATCCTCCTGCCGCATGTCGAGGACGGCACGATCACCCTGATCGGCGCCACCACGCACAATCCGTTCTTCTTCATCAACAGCCCCCTCACCTCCCGCTCCCAGGTGTTCGAACTCAAACCGGTGCCGGAGGCTGCCATCGTGGGTCTTCTCCGCCGCGCCCTGGCGGACGAACGCGGGTTGGCGTCCTTCCCGGCCGATGTCGACGACGACGCGCTGGCGCACCTGGCGCGGGTGTGCGAGGGGGACGCCCGGCGGGCGCTGAACGCTTTCGAGATTGCGGTGCTTACGACACCGCCGGGCGTCGACGGCCGAATCCGGGTCACGCGTGCGGTGGTCGAGGAGTCGATCCAGAAGAAAGCCGTGGTCTATGACCATGACGAGGACGGCCACTACGACACCATCTCGGCCTTCATCAAGAGCGTGCGCGGTTCCGACCCGCATGCCGCCGTTTACTGGCTGGCGAAGATGCTCTACGCCGGCGAGGATCCGCGGTTCGTGGCCCGGCGGCTGGTGATCCTGGCGTCGGAGGATATCGGCAACGCCGATCCACGCGGCCTGGCGGTGGCGGTTGCGGCGATGCAGGCCGCGGAATTCCTGGGCATGCCCGAGGCGCGCATCGTGTTGTCACAGGCCACCACCTATCTGGCCACGGCCCCCAAGAGCAATGCGGCGATTGTGGCGATCGACAAGGCCCTGGGCGATGTGGAGTCGGGCCGGGTGTTGCCGGTTCCGGCGCACCTGCGGGATGCGCACTATGCCGGCGCCAAGCGGCTCGGGCACACGGGCTACCAGTACGCGCATGACGGCGACGGTCATTTCGTGGTGCAGGAGTACATCCCCACCTCGGCCGTCTACTACGAGCCGACGCATGAGGGGTACGAGGACACGATCGCGCGGCGGATGGCGGCATGGGACGAGCGGCGGCGGGCCGCGGCGGAACCGGAGGCGGGCCGTGAGTGAGGCGGCGCTCCAGGCCAGCAAAGACGCGTTGCGCGTCGTGCGCCGTGCCCGGCGCGCTGCGCTGGGGCCGGAGTGGGTGGCCGAGGCCAGCGCGCGACTCGGCGAGCGCCTGATGGCGCTCCCCGAGCTTCGCGCGGCGCGGACCGTGATGGGCTACCTGGCCCTGCCGGGCGAGGCCAACGTAGATGCGGTCCTGCGCGCCCTGCAGGCGGCGCAGGTGCGGGTGTGCGTGCCGGCGGCGCACGGGACCCCGCGCGAGTACGACCCGGCGTGGCTGCCGCCCGATGCGGACCTGGTGCGCGGGGTCTGGGGCGTGCGCGAACCGGCGAACCCGGCCTGGGCGGTCGAGGGTCAGATCGATGTGGCGCTGGTGCCCGGCGTGGCGTTTGACGCGCGGGGCGGGCGGCTCGGGCACGGGAAAGGCTACTACGACCGGATGCTGGCGCGCCTGGGACGGCGCGTGACGTGGCGCCTGGGCGTGGCGTTCGAGTTCCAGCTTGCGGAGGACGTGCCCTGCGGTCCCCGCGATGAGCGCATGGATGCGGTGGTCAGCGAAGCCGGGGTGTACCGGCCGTCGGATGCCGCGCGGTAAGACGGGAAAGCGAGGTAACAGGATGTGGCAATGGATGATCACGGCGGTGGCCGTTGTGGTGGCGGCGGGCGGAGGCTATGGCCTCCGCGTGTGGATGAGCAGGGCCAACCTGAGCCGGCGGGAGCGTGAGGCGCTCCAGTCGGTCAAGGACGCAGGCCGGGAGGCGGAGAGCCTCCTCAAGGAAGCCCGGCTGCAGGGCAAGGCCGAGGCGCTGAAGGCGCGGGAGGAGTTTGAAACCTCCACCAAGGCGCGTCGCGAGGAACTCAGCGCCCTCGACAATCGCATGGCGCAGCGCGAGGGCAACCTCGATCGCAAGGTGGCCCTGATCGAGAAGAAGGAGCGGGCGCTCGAACAGCGCGAGGGCGAGGTGGCCAAGCAGGCCCAGGACCTTGCCCGGGATCGCGAACAGCTAGCGCGGGCGCTGCAGGAGGAGAAGGATAAACTCCAGCGTATCGCGGCCATGACGCAGGAAGAGGCCCGACGGACGCTGATGGCCCGCGTTGAGGGCGACGTCCATGCGGAGGTTGGCGGGTTGATCCGGCGGCTGCAGGAACAGGCCCGGGATACCGCCGAGCGCGAGGCGCAGAAGATCGTCAGCCTGGCCATCCAGCGCTATGCCGCCAGCCACGCGTCCGAGATGATGACCAGCACCGTGGCCCTGCCCAGCGACGACATGAAGGGCCGCATCATCGGCCGCGACGGCCGCAACATCCGGGCCATCGAGGCGGCCACCGGCATCAACCTGTTGATCGACGACACGCCGGAGGCGGTCGTCATCTCGGGCTTCGACCCCGTGCGGCGCGAGATCGCGCGCCTGTCGCTCGAGCGCCTGATTCTCGACGGCCGCATCCACCCGGCGCGGATCGAGGAGATTGTCGCCAAGACCCGCGACGAAATGGATGAACGCATCCGCGAGGCGGGCGAGGAAGCCGCCTACCTGGTGGGGATGCTGGGCATGGATCCCGAGCTGCTGCGCACGCTGGGTCGCCTGAAGTTCCGCAGCAGCTATTCGCAGAACGTGCTCATGCACAGCATCGAGGTGGCGCAACTCATGGGCGTCATGGCCGCCGAACTCGATCTCGACGTGGCGCTCGCCAAGCGCGCCGGGTTGTTGCACGATATCGGCAAGGCGCTCGACCACGATGTCGAGGGCAGCCATGCGCGCATCGGCGCCGACCTGTTGCGGCGTCTGGGCGAGAACGCCGTGGTGATCAATGCGGTCGCCTCCCATCATGAGGAGGTGCCGGCCGAGAGCCTGTATGCGATCCTGACGGCGGCCGGCGATGCCATTTCGGCGGGACGGCCGGGAGCCCGTTCCGAGACGACGGACATCTATGTCAAACGGCTTGAGAAGCTGGAGGCGATCGCCAATGCCTTTCCGGGCGTGGAGCGGAGCTACGCCATCCAGGCCGGCCGCGAGGTGCGCGTGGTGGTCATGCCGGACAGGGTCAGCGACGGCGACGCCATGACCACGGCGCGCCACATCTGCCGCAAGATCGAGAGCGATCTGCAGTATCCGGGCCAGATCCGGGTGACGGTCGTGCGCGAAACGCGTTGTGTGGATTATGCGAAGTAAGCAAGACGGAGGTGGGAAGAGGGTTCAGGGTGTCAGGGTTCAGGGACGTTGGGACGCCTATGTCCCGGCGGCAACTCCCAAACCCCGAACCCTGAACCCCGAACCCTGAACCCATATGAATATCCTGATGGTTGGTGACATGGTCGGCGGTCCGGGGCGGACGATTTTCGCCCGGTACGTCGGCCGGCTGAAGCAGCGCGGCGAGGTGGATATGGTCGTCGCCAACGCCGAGAATTCGGCGGGCGGCAAGGGGATTTCACGCACCCTGGCGGAGGAACTGTTCGAGGCCGGCGCGGATGTCATCACCCTGGGCGACCATACGTGGGACCAGAAGGACGTGGTGTCCTACATGGGCGCCGAACGGCGCCTGATCCGTCCGGCGAACTTCGCGCCGGGCTGCCCGGGTCGCGGCTTCACCACCGTGGAGACGCCGAAAGGCCGCGTGACGGTCATCAACCTGGTCGGCCGCGTGTTCATGCAGCCGTTCGACTGTCCGTTTCGCACGGTCGACGCGATCCTGACCAAGGAACCGGGGCTGGCCAAGGTCATCCTCGTCGACTTGCACGCGGAGGCCACCTCGGAGAAGATCGCCATGGGGCGCTACCTGGACGGCCGCGTCAGCGCCGTGGTCGGCACGCACACGCACGTCCAGACGTCCGATGAGGCCCTGCTGCCCAGGAAGACCGCCTACATCACCGACCTGGGCATGACGGGGCCGAAGGATTCCGTGCTCGGCCGCGATCTGCCGTCGGTCCTGAACAAGTTCATCACGGGCATGCCCACGAAGTTCGACATCGCCGACAAGGATGTGATGCTGGAAGGCGTGTGGCTCGACATCGACGAGCAGACCGGCCGGGCGCGCCGGATCACGCGCGTACGGGAGCGGTTGGAGGACACCTGATGCGGCCGGCGCCGGACCAGCGGACGCGCGTGTATTCGGTCACGGAAGTCACCCGGCTTCTGCGCGGCCTGATCGAACGCGAGTTCCGGTCGGTCTGCGTGGAAGGCGAGATTTCCAACGTGCGCCTGCCGGCTTCCGGGCACTGCTATTTCACGGTCAAGGACGAGGCGGCCCAGTTGCGGGCCGTGGTCTGGCGCAGCGACAGGCGCGCGATGCCGATGGCGCCGCGCGACGGGCTGCGGGTGCGGGTCTGGGGCGATCTGACGGTCTATGAACGCGACGGGTCGTACCAGATCGTCGTGCGGCGCCTGGAGGAGGGCGGCAAGGGCTCGCTCCAGGCCGCCTTCGAGGCGCTGAAGCGCAAACTGGAGGCGGAGGGCCTGTTCGACCCCGCGCGCAAACGCCCACTGCCGCGCCTGCCGCAACACATTGGGATCGTGACCTCGCCCACCGGCGCGGCGATCCGCGACATCCTGACGGTGCTCACGCGGCGCTTTCCGAACCTGCATGTGGTGCTGGCGCCGGCACGCGTACAGGGCGAGGGGGCGGGGGAGGAAGTGGCGGCGGCGATCGACCTGCTGAACGCGCGCGGGGGAATCGACGTGATTATTGCCGGGCGCGGCGGCGGCAGCCTGGAGGATCTGTGGTGCTTCAACGAGGAGGTCGTGGCGCGCGCCGTGGCGCGGTCCGCGATTCCCGTGATCTCGGCGGTGGGACACGAGACCGATTTCTCGATCTGCGATTTTGTGGCCGACCTGCGCGCGCCCACGCCGTCGGCTGCCGCCGAACTGGTGGTCGGCCGCAAGGAGGAGTTCACGGCAGCGCTGGCGCAGGCGAGCCGGGCCATGACCCGCGGTCTGCGGCAGGCGTGGCTCGAGGCGCGGCACCGGTTCACCACGGCGGCCGGAAGCTACGTGTTCCGCGAGCCCGGCAACGCGGCCCGCGTCTACCGGCAGCGCATCGAGCGCCTGGCGATGCAGGCGCGGCACCTGCTTGAAGGCGGCTTGCGCGAGGCCCAGCAGCGGACGGATGACCTCACGCTGCGCCTGGAGCACGCCATGCGGCTCAAGACGACACTGAGAAGCGAGCGGCTGCGCGGGCTGGAACGGCAACTGGCCGCCTACAATCCGCTGGGTGTCCTGCAGCGCGGGTACAGCATTGCCCGACGCGCCGACGGGCGTATCATCCGGTCCAGCACGGAGGTGACGGTTGGGGAGACGGTGACCACGCGGCTGGCGCGCGGCGAGTTCACCTCGGAGGTAACGAAGAAGGGGGAGTAGGTGTCAGGTGTCAGGTGGGAGGCGTTAGGTGGGAGTCCCGCCGCCGGCGTGGAGCGACAGATGGAACAGAGTATGGGAAAGGGTTCGGGGTTCAGGCTGGAAGTGTTCTGAACCCCGAACCCTGGTTTCCCAGAGGAGGAGGGAAGAGACCATGACAAAGAAGAAGACCGAAGCCCAGGCGCCGGCATTCGAACCGGCGCTGGAGCGGCTCGAAACGATCGTTGGCGAGATGGAAAGCGGCGAGTTGAGCCTCGAAGACATGATGGCCCGGTTCGAGGAAGGCCAGTCGCTCGTCAAGGTCTGCTCCGAAAAACTCAACCAGGTGGAGCGGCGGATCGAGATCCTGATGAAGGAAGGGGACAAGGTCGTCGTCAAACCGTTTGCGGAGACGGCGCCGGAGGCTGGAGCGGCGGATGGCGACAAGGACGAGGATGAGTCGGCCGACGGTGACGTCGCGGCGCCCGGCAACCTGCCATTCTGACATGATTGCCCCCGCCACCCTGCTTTCCGTTGCCGACCTGCGCGTGCATTTCCGCACGCCCGAGGGCGTGGTCCGCGCCGTGGACGGGATCGATTTCTCCCTGGCGGCGGATGAAACGTTTGCGCTGGTCGGCGAAAGCGGCTGCGGCAAGAGCGTCACCGCCCTCGCTCTGGCCCGGCTGGTCAGCGGTCCCGGGTTGCGCATCGAGGGTCGTGTGGAATTGGAGGGGCGCGATGTGCTCACGATGCCCGCGCGAGACTTGCGCACGGTGCGCGGCGGGCGGATCGCCTATGTGTTCCAGGACCCGACATCGTCGCTCAATCCGGTCCAGACGGTGGGCGACCAGATCGGCGAAATGATCCGCCTGCACCGGCCCGGTACGGAGGTGAAGACCGAAGTGACGGCGCTCATGGAACTCGTGGGACTGCCGGATGCGGCCCGCCGGGTGAAGGCCTACCCGCATGAATTCAGCGGCGGCATGCAGCAGCGGGTGGTGATCGCCATGGCGCTCGCGGCCCACCCGCAGGTGCTGGTCGCGGATGAACCCACCACGGCGCTGGATGTGACCATCCAGGCGCAAGTGTTCGATTTGCTGATGATGTTGCGGCGCAGGTTGCACATGGGCGTGTTGTTGATCACGCATAACCTGGGGCTGGTTCGGGAGAACGCGGAGCGCGTCGGGGTCATGTACGCGGGGCGGATCGTGGAAAGCGGCCCGACCGTGGCGTTGCTGGCGCGTCCGCGGCATCCCTACACGCGCGGGCTGCTGGCGTCAGTGCCGCGGGTCGGACGGACGGGGCGCATGACGGGCATTGAGGGGCGCGTGCCGCACCCGGCGCGTCTGCCGACAGGGTGCCGGTTCCATCCCCGGTGCCGGCTGGCCGACGAGCGGTGCCGTGCCGTCGAACCGGACTTGGACACGGTGGTGGAAGGACATCAGGTAAGATGCCATTACTGGAAGCAATCGATCTGACCGTCCGCTATGCGGTGCGGGGTGGCGGGCGCGGTCGCGAGACCTGCGCGCTGGACGGCGTTTCGTTGCGCCTGGAGCCGGGCGAGCGGGTCGGGTTGGTCGGCGAAAGCGGCTCGGGCAAGACCACGCTGGCCAAGGCGCTGATCGGCCTGGAACGTCCCACAGGCGGTTCGGTGCGGGCGGATGGCGAGGAACTCGAGGCGTTGACCAGAGCGGGACGGGGCCGGTTCCGACGCCGGGTGCAGATGGTGTTCCAGGATCCGATGGGATCGCTGAACCCACGGCTGACGGTCGGTGAGGCCATTGGCGAGGCGTTGACGGTGCACCGCATCGTGCCGCGCGAAGGCCGGGCGCGGCGCGTGGCCGAACTGCTCGACACGGTCGGCCTGGAGGCGGCCTATGCGGGGCGGTACCCGCACGAATTCAGCGGCGGGCAACGTCAGCGCGTGGGAATTGCGCGGGCACTGGCGTTGGAGCCGGAGCTGCTGATTGCCGACGAGCCGGTGTCGGCCCTGGACGTTTCGGTCCAGGCGCAGGTGCTCAATCTGCTCGGCGACCTGTGCGAGGCGCGGCGGATGGCGCTGCTGCTGGTCGCGCACGATCTGGCGGTGGTCAACTATGTGTGCCGGCGTGTCGTGGTGATGTACCTCGGGCGGGTGGTCGAGGAGGGGCCGGTGGAACAGGTGTTCGGCCACCCGGCGCATCCCTACACGGCGGCGCTGCGCGCGGCCGTGCCGGACCCGGACCGTGTGTGGGCGCGGGAGGGGGAGCGGGGCCTGCCCGTCACCGCGACGGCGCCCTCGGCAGGCGGCTGTTCCTTTGCGCCGCGCTGTCCGCATGCCACTGAACGATGCCGTGCCGAACGACCCGAATTGCGGACGGTGGGCGAGGGGCACCGGGCCGCTTGCTGGCTGGCTGGCGGCTGACAGCGGAAGAGCGATTCCTTGGCTGGCGAGCCGTGACTCGCCTTTCGTTTCCTGAAGCCGGGACCAGCCCCGAAGACAAAGCCCCCGGTCCGAAGACCGGGGGCTCGTTCATCCTCAAGAACCTGACTGTGAAATCAGGACTTACTTCGCCGGCAAGGCGGGGGGAACCTCGGCCACCTTGTCGATGGTCGTGATCTTCTGCAGACCGACCATCTTCTTGCCCTTGTTCTCCCGCTCGAAGCCCATGCCGACGACCTTCACCTTGGCGCCGACATAGTCTTCCAGCTTGAAGGCGGGCGCGCCACCCTTGCCCTTGCCCGTCTTGGGCAGGTTCACAACCGTGCCGTCGTCGCTTGTCAGCACGAACACGGTCATGGTCTCGCCCTTCTTGTTCTTCTTCTCCTGCTGGGAAACCGCTCCGGTAACGGTGATTTCCTTCAACTCGGGCTTCGCCTTGGGCTCGACCTTCTGCACCGTCTTGGCCGCGTCCGTCACGGCAGGAACCGCAGGCGGGGCCGCCTGTTCAGCCGTTGCGCAGAAAACCGACATGGCCACAATACCCGCACTCAAACACAACAGTCTCTTCATTCGTCGCTTCTCCTTCTTGGTTTGACCGCCTTGAGATCCGCCACCCCGGCGGTTCACGCCGTATCCCCATTTGCCAGTGGCGACAGGCCGACCGGAATGGAACACAGTTCCCATATAACGAGCCGAAGCGCAATTATATTGCATGCCCCCGATGCGCAGGGCAAACGCATCTAACCTATCAAGTTGAACCACCCGCTGCGCTGGAGTTACGAAGGCACGGAGAAGACCTGACTCGATCTTGCTCCCTTTCTGCTCCCGAGAAGCCGTTGCGCGAATGTGGCGCAGGGCGGGACCCCCGATAGGCACCCTGAAAGCGCCCAAGAAGCCACCGCCCTGTGCCACATTCGCGCAACACTGGGTTCCGAGCGCACAGGAGAATGGATTCGGGCGTTCTCACGCTTTGCTTCTCACCGTGTCTTCTCTCCGTGATTCAGTGTCTCCAGCGAAGCGGGTGGTGAAATCTTTCGCGTTTAGATGCGTCTGCCCTGCCCCGATGCGCGGGCTGCATTGACAGTCCTGCCGTCGCTTTGATACACGCAGCAGGGTTGTTTGCAGGTCGATCACGGAATACAACGGATTCAAGGAGCAGTTTGCATGGCCAAGGTTGTCTTTATCGGGGCGGGAAGTCTGGGGTTTACGCGGGGGTTGGTCCGGGATCTGCTGACATTCCCGTTGCTCAAGGACTCGACGATCGCGCTCGTCGACATCAACCGGGAGCGTCTGGCGTTCGCCAAGCGGATGATCGAGAAGATCGTCGCGATGGGCAACTACCCAGCCAAGGTGATCGCGACGACGGACCGCCGGGAGGTCCTCAAGGGCGCGGACGCGGTCTGCGTGACGATTCTGTCCGGCAGCACGAATGTCTGGCAGCACGACATCCTGATTCCCAAGAAATACGGGGTCAACATCAACGTGGGCGATACGCGCGGGCCGAGCGGCATCTTCCGCGCCCTGCGCACGATTCCGACCATGCTCGACATCTGCCGGGACATGGAACAGTTGTGCCCGAATGCGATCATGCTCAATTACACGAACCCCATGGCCATGCTGTGCCACGCCATGCAGCGGACCTCGCCGATCAAGGTCACCGGCTTGTGCCACAGCGTTCAGGGCACGGCGGGGATGCTGGCCAAGTGGGCCGGGGTGCCGTACGAGGAACTTCAATATACGTCGGCCGGCATCAATCACCTGTCCTGGTACGTCAAATTGCAGCACAAGG
Organism: uncultured Verrucomicrobiota bacterium; assembly: GCA_964611575.1. Lineage (GTDB taxonomy): Bacteria > Verrucomicrobiota > Kiritimatiellia > CAIKKV01 > CAITUY01 > CAITUY01. Next base: position 8,781 of record CAZTAJ010000014.1, on the reverse strand, counting down.
GCCGGGACCTGTACCCGCGGTTGCACGAGGTCGTCGCGACCAACAAGAAGATCTACAACGAAGAACAGGTGCGCAACGAGATGTTCCTGGCGCTTGGGTACTACGTGACCGAGTCCAGCGGGCATAACTCGGAATACAACTGGTGGTTCCGCAAACGCCCCGATCTGATCAAGAAGTACTGCACGAAGGGGACCGGCTGGAACCCCGGCCATTACGCGTATATCCTTCAGGAGTACCGCAATCGCGAGGGCGACAGTTGGAAGAAGGACGTCCGGGCGTGGCTCACCAAGGACAAACCCATGTCGCTTGACCGCGGGCACGAGTATGCCGCGTCGATCATCAATGCCTGCAGGGGCGGCGAGATCTTCGAGTTCAACGGGAACGTCCCGAATACCGGGCTGGTGACGAACCTGCCGCCGGGCTGCTGCGTGGAGGTGCCGGTGATCGCGAGCCGCAAGGGCTTTGAGGCGGTCCACGTCGGGGCGCTGCCGCTCCAGTGCGCAGCGATCACCTCGCTGAGCGCCACAATCGAGATGATGGCGGTCGAGGCCAGCCTCCAGGGCGATCCCGAGATGGTGTATCGCGCCATCTGCAACGACCCGCTGACTGCCGCCGTGCTGTCGCTGGCGGAGATCCGCAAGATGGTGCGCGAGATGTTCCTCAGGAACAAGCCGCACCTGCCGCAGTTCAAGACCGTGGCGGTATAGTCAGAGGGCAGAGGTCAGAGGACGGAAGGATCGCCCCGCTGTCGGTTTCAGCCGGCGCCTTCGGTGCTTGTATCCCTGGGCCCGGCAACCTATCATCACACTCCTTTTTTGAACGGGAACCATTCATGCGACAAGTCGGAGTCATAGCCAGCCAGGAGCTGGCGCAGCGTTTCGAGGGATATCTGCTCTCGCTTGGCATCGGCAGCCAGGTGCGCGAACATCGCGACGGGTTTGCCGTCTGGGTGTACGACGAGGATTCCATCCAGCGGGCCGCGGGCGAGTTCGGAGCGTTCCGGGATCAGCCTGAGGACGCCCGGTTCCGGGCGGATGAGAAGGCGGTGGCACTCAAGCTGGCGCAGGAACAGGCGCAGGCGGTCGCGACGGCGCGCGAGGTGACGATGCCGCGCACGTGGGCCCGGGCACCGGCGTTGCTGAACACGCCCGTCACGCTGGGCTTGATGATCATCAGCGTGGCGCTGACGATCTGGGCGCAGTTCGGGAAGTCGGCCGAGGCCAGTCAACAGTTGATGATGACGACGGCTACGTTCGGGGGCGAACCCTGGCGCGCGATCCTGCCCATCTTCCTGCACTACGGGGCGATGCACCTGGTGTTCAACATGCTCTGGCTCAAGGAGCTGGGCGGACAGATCGAATTCCTGAAGGGCCGGGTGTTCCTGGGAGGGCTTGTAGCGGCGGTGGCGGTGCTTTCCAATAGCGCCCAGTTCCTGGCCACGGGGCCGGGATTTGGCGGCATGTCGGGCGTTGTGTACGGCCTGTTCGGTTACCTCTGGATCAAGTCCAAGCGCGAACCATGGTCCGGGTTCATCATCGACCCCCAGACGGTCTGGATGATGCTGGCATGGTTCGGCCTGTGTTTCACGGGCTGGTTCGGTCCTGTCGCCCATATCGTGCATGCCGGCGGGCTGGCCGTCGGTGTGGGCCTAGGCCTTATTCCCGGCAAGCGGCCGTGAGGAGCAGGGCGGGGCGTATCATTCTGTTCGACGCCCAACGCTCAACGTCCAACAACCAACACCCAAAGACGAACACCCTGAACATGGGCGTTGAGTGTTGGACGTTGGGTGTTGGACGTTTCTGACCCCTGCTCGCTTCTCCCGCACCCCAAAAAATCTGTTTGACTTCCGTCCCCGTTGTTTCTATACGTAGAAACATGATCACGCCGAAAGAGAGCGATTATGTGGGCCTGGCCGGGTCGCATGACCTGGTGCCGGTGTACAAGGAAGTGCTGGCGGACATGGAAACGCCGGTGTCCGTGCTGCAGCGGTTCATGGATCGGGAGAACGCGTTTCTGCTGGAAAGCATGGAAGGCGGCGAGACCTGGGGCCGTTACTCGTTTGTCGGGATCGACCCGCGCCCGTTCCTGGAGGTCGATCCCCGGGCGCCCGGCGGCGGCCTGGAAGGGCTGCGGCAGGTGTTCAAGAAGACGCGCGTCGCCTCGGTGTCCGGCCTGCCGCGCTTCATCGGCGGCGCCGTGGGGTTCATCGGGTACGAGGCCATGGGGGAATTCGAGCGCATGCCGGCGCCGAAACCCGGCGCGGGGGGAATGCGGCTGCGCAGCCGGTTCGTGCTGGCCGACCGCCTGATCGTGTTCGACAACACGCGTCACACGGTGAAGATTGTGGTGTGCACGCGGCCCGCCGAGTCCGGCTCGCCCCAGGCCGCCTACCGGCGCGCCGTCGCGGAGATCGAGGGCATTGAGCATACGTTGAGCCGGCCCTGCACGCCCGTGCCCGCGGGAGACGGCGGCGACATCCGGTTCGACTCGAACATGACGGAGGCCGATTTCGGGGCGATGGTGCGGCGCGCCAAGGAGTATATTGTGGCGGGCGATATCATCCAGGTCGTGCTCAGCCAGCGCTTTAGCACGCGGACGGACGTGCACCCGCTGCACCTCTACCGCGCCCTGCGGCTGTTGAATCCCTCGCCGTACACGTTCTTCTTGAAGATCGGGGGACAGACCCTGGTCGGATCGTCGCCCGAGGTCATGGTGCGCCTCACGGGCAATCACGTGGAGCTGCGCCCGATCGCGGGCACACGACCGCGCGGCGACACGGAAGCGCACGACCGGCAATTGGCGGACGAACTGCTGTCCGATGAGAAGGAGAAGGCGGAGCACGTGATGCTGGTGGACCTCGGCCGCAACGATATCGGGCGGCTGGCTGAAATGGGCAGCGTGCAGGTGACGGACTACATGATGATCGAGCGTTACAGCCACGTGATGCACCTGGTGTCGCATGTGGAAGGCATCCTGCGCCGGGAACTGGACGCGTACGACGTCATCAAGGCCACTTTTCCGGCGGGCACCTTGAGCGGTGCGCCGAAGATCCGCGCCATGCAGATCATTCACGAACTCGAGCCGGGGCCGCGCGGCGTCTACGGCGGTGCGGTGGGGTATGTGGGGTACGACGGCAACATGGACCTGGCCATCACAATCCGCACGCTGGAAATCGTCAACGGCACGGTTTCGGTCCAGGCCGGCGCCGGCATCGTCTACGATTCGGACCCGGCCCGGGAATACCAGGAAACCTGCCAGAAAGCCCGCGGGATGCAGAAGGCCGTCGAACTGGCGGCCCGCGGGTTGGAACTGGGCTGAACGGGAGATCTCATGATCGTTCTCATCGACAACTACGACTCGTTTACGTACAACCTCGTCCAGATGATGTCGGCCATCGGGGCGGATATCCGCGTGTTCCGCAACGATGCGGTCACGGTGGACCAGGTCGAGGCGCTGGCGCCGGCTGCGGTGGTGGTCTCGCCGGGTCCGTGCACACCGAAGGAGGCGGGCATCTCCGTGGATCTGATCCGTCGCCTGTCCGGCCGACTGCCGTTGCTCGGCGTGTGCCTCGGGCACCAGTCGATCGGCGTGGCCTTTGGCGCCACGGTATCGAATGCGAAGCGGATCATGCACGGCAAGGTGTCGCAAGTCCGGCACGACGGGACCGGCCTCTACCGGTCGATGGCCAACCCGTTTCCGGCCGGACGTTATCATTCGCTGGCGGTTCTGGGCGAGACCCTGCCGCCGGAACTGGTGCCGGACGCCTTCAGCGAGGAGGGCGAGATCATGGGCATGCACCATGCGGCGCACCCGACGTATGGCGTGCAGTTCCATCCGGAATCGGTCCTGACGCCGACGGGCAAGCGATTGCTGCGTAACTTCCTGGATATGGTGGCGGAGCGAAAATGAAGGGCAATGCCCAGGGTTCAGGGTTCGGGGTTCAGAAAATCCATGACAGGAGACGCCGTGGACGCAGCCATTCTCCTTCAACTTGTGTCAGTCTCTGGAATCAGCCTTCAACGAACGGAAATTGTTCCCTTGCCTGAACCCTGAACCCTGAACCCTCTCTTCCCGAGGTGTCACAATGAAGACCTACTTGCAGAAACTGCTGTTGCGTCAGAACTTGAATGAATCCGAGGCTGGGACCGCCTTCGATATCATCATGGATGGGCAGGCCACGCCAGCCCAACTCGGGGCGTTCCTGGCCATGCTGAGGATGAAGGGCGAAACCCACGACGAGATCACGGGCGCGGCGCGTTCCATGCGCCGTCATGCCGTATTCATCGACCCGCGCGGCAAACCCGTGGTCGACACCTGCGGCACGGGCGGCGACTCGCTCGGCACGTTCAACATCTCCACCACGGCCGCGTTCGTGGTGGCCGGGGCCGGCGTGCCGGTGGCCAAGCACGGTAACCGCGCGATGACCAGCCAGTGCGGGTCGGCCGACGTGCTGGCCGAACTCGGCGTCAACCTGGACGCCCAACCCGAGGTAATGGAAGAGAGCCTGCACGAGGTCGGGATCGGGTTCCTGTTCGCGCAGAAGCTGCACCCGGCCATGAAGCACGCCGCGGGTCCCCGCAAGGAGTTGGGCATCCGCACCGTGTTCAACATGCTCGGGCCCCTGACCAACCCCGCCGGGGCGAAGAACCAGGTGCTGGGCGTGTTTGCGCCGGAATTGACGGAGGTGTTTGCGGAGGTGCTGCGGCGGCTCGGCAGCACGAGCGTTTTCGTCGTGCACGGGCATGACGGCATGGACGAAATCACGACCACGGCCGCCACGCGCATCAGCGAACTGCGCAACGGGCAGGTGCGGACCTACGAGTTCGATCCGCTGCCGCTGATCGAGCAGTACGCGAAACCGGAGGATCTGAAGGGCGGCGACCCGGCGGTCAACGCGCGCATCGTGCGGGAGGTCCTGTCGGGCGTGAAAGGGCCGCGCCGGGACATTGTCTGCCTGAATGCGGCGGCCGGCATTGTGGCGGGGGGCAAGGCGGCCGATTTGCAGGCGGGTTACCGGGCGGCCCGGGAGTCGATTGACAACGGCCGGGCCTTACAGGCCCTTGAAGGCCTGATACGCAAGACGCGGGGAGACGGGTGAACGGATGACTGGAACATCGCTCAAAGGCAAAGGCGGGCACGACATCCTGGCGCTGATCATGCAGCAGCGCCGGCGTGACGTGGCGGCCGCCAAGGAACGGGTGGCCTTGCGCGATCTGCTCTGGGAGGCGGAAAAGCGTCGCCACCACAGCCTTGTCGCGCAGTTGCGGGAGAATCTCGCGCCGCGCGTGATTGCCGAGATCAAGAAGGCCAGCCCCTCGGCGGGCCTGCTGCGGCGCGACTATGAGCCCGCGGCGATTGCGCTCGACTATGTCTCGGCCGGCGCGGCCGGGCTGTCGGTCCTCACCGAGCCGCACTACTTTCAGGGTGATGAATCGCATTTGCGGGCCGTCCGCGCCGCGGTCGAGTTGCCGATCCTGCGCAAGGACTTCGTGTGCGATCCCTACCAGCTCGCGGAAGCGGCGGCGTGGGGGGCGGATGCGGTGCTGTTGATTGCGGCGGCTCTTGAGCCGGCGGAATGCATGACCCTGCATCGCGAGGCCATGGAACTCGGCCTGGAGGTGATCGTGGAAGTCCACGCGGCCGGGGAACTCGACGTGGCGCTTGCCTGCAAGAATGCCATCGTGGGCGTCAACAGTCGCAATTTGAAGACGCTGCAGACCGACCTCGCCGTGGCCATGGACCTGATCAAACGGATCCCCGTCGGGCGGGTGCGCATTGCCGAAAGCGGGATCAAGACGGCGGCCGACCTGCGGCGTCTCGGCGGAGTGGGGTACGACGGATTCCTGATTGGCGAATCACTGATGCGTGCGCCCTCGCCGGGCGATGCCTTGCGGCGGCTCAGGCGGTGGAACTAGGTGGAAGGTGGGAGGGGGGAGGTCTGTGGGAAGGGCGGGAATGGCGTGATTGTCAAGATATGCGGGCTGACGAACGTGGATGACGCCCTGGCGGCTTTGGACGCCGGCGCAGATTGTTTGGGGTTTGTGCTGTATCGCGGCTCACCGCGCGGGATCACTGTCGATGTGTTAACGAGTATTGTTGGGCGATTACCCGCCGAGGTCTGTCGGGTCGGCGTGTTTGTGAACGAGACGCCCGAGTGGGTTGCCCAGGTGGCGCAGGCCTGCCAATTGTCGGCCGTGCAGATTCATGGCGATGAGGCGTGTGCGGGATTCGAGGCGCTGCCGGTGCCGGTCTGGCGGGCGATCCGGTGGCAGAACGGCATGTGGTCGCCCCGGCCTCAGGCGTGGCCGGCCGAGCGTTACGTGCTGGATGCGCCGGCGGCGGGGTATGGCGGAACGGGCCGGCAGGTTGACTGGCCGGCGGCGGCCGAGCTGTCGAGAACGCACCGGACGATGCTGGCCGGCGGGCTCACCCCGGAGAACGTGGCCGAGGCGATCCGCACGGTGCGTCCCCTGGGCGTGGACGTATCCAGCGGGGTCGAACGGGCGCCCGGACGCAAGGACATGCGGAAGATGAACGAGTTTGTGCGTCGTGCCCGTGAAGCGGCGGCGTGAAGGCGGGATGATGATGAAACCATTGAACGGATGGGCGAACGTGCCGGATGAGGATGGGCATTTTGGCGTGTACGGCGGCCGGTATGTGGCTGAGACTCTGATGCCGGCGCTGATTGAAGTGGAGAAGGCATATGACCTTGCCAAGGCCGACCCGGCCTTCGATGCGGAATTCCGGTCGATGCTCAAACATTACGTGGGCCGGCCATCCCCGCTCTATTTTGCCGAACGGCTCACCGAGGCCTGGGGCGGGGCTCGCATTTACCTGAAGCGCGAGGATCTCAATCATACCGGGGCTCATAAGATCAACAACACCCTTGGCCAGGCGATCCTGGCGCGGCGCATGGGCAAGCGGAGGCTGATGGCCGAGACCGGGGCGGGTCAGCATGGCGTGGCCACGGCGACGGTCGCGGCCCGCTTCGGCATGACGTGTGACGTCTATATGGGCGAGGAGGACATCCGGCGGCAGGCGCCCAACGTCAAGCGCATGCACCTGTTGGGCGCGCGCGTGGTGCCCGTGAGCAGCGGCACGCGGACCCTCAAGGACGCCATGAGCGAGGCGTTGCGGGCGTGGGTGGCGGACGTCGACACCACCTTCTACGTGATCGGCACCGTGGCCGGGCCGCATCCGTACCCGGTGATGGTGCGCGACTTCCAGAGCGTGATCGGGATTGAGGCGCGGGCCCAGATGCTCGCCCAGTCCGGTCACTTGCCCGACATGGTCATCGCGTGTGTCGGCGGCGGCAGCAACGCGGCAGGCACGTTCTATCCATTCCTCGGCGACACCGAGGTGAGACTGATCGGCGTCGAAGCCGCAGGCTTCGGTATTGCCACCGGTAAGCATGCCGCCAGCATCAGCGCCGGCCGGCGTGGCATCCTGCATGGAAGCAAGTCCTTCGTGCTTCAGGACCCCGAGGGCCAGATCCTGAACGCCCATTCGATCAGCGCCGGATTGGACTATCCCGGCGTCGGTCCCGAGCATGCCTTCTGGGCGGATATCGGCCGGGCGGAATACGTCAGCATCACGGACGAGGAGGCGGTGGCGGCGTTTCATGAATTGGCCCGTCTGGAGGGCATCATTCCGGCGCTGGAGTCCAGTCACGCGCTGGCCGAGGCCAGGAAGCGGGCCTCACTGATGGGCTCGGATCGTTCCCTGATCGTCTGCCTGTCCGGCCGGGGTGACAAGGACCTGGAGAACGTGCTGGAGCAGGGGAAGGGGCAAGGCTGAAGGTGGGAGGTGTGAGGTGGAAGGTGGAACCCGATCAGGATTGAATGATCTTCTCTTTTGGGAGGGACGGCGTGTCGCCGTCCGCGTTTCCGGACTGAACACCGAACACTGAACACCGAAACCGTGGCCCATCTATAGGACCCATTACCATGAATCGCATTCAAGAGACATTTGCGCGGCGCAAGGCGCAGAACCAGGCCGCGCTGGTCGGGTTCCTGATGGCGGGCGATCCGACCCTCGAGGAATCGGAACGGCACATCCGGTCGGCGCTGGATGCCGGGGTGGACGTGATCGAACTGGGGGTGCCGTTTTCGGATCCCACGGCCGATGGGCCGGTGATCCAGGCGGCGGGCCAGCGGGCGCTGGCCGCCGGCATGACCCTGGGCCGTGCGATTGAACTGGCCGGACGCATCCGCCGCGACTACGACAATCCCATCATCCTCTTCGGCTACGTGAACCTGTTCTTCAGTCACGGGTACGAACTGACCTGCCGCGAGGCGGGTGCGGCGGGGGTGGACGGCCTGCTGGTGGTCGATCTGCCTTACGAGGAGAGCGCTGAGTTGCGGCAGGCGGCGACGCGGCACGGGTTGGTCATGATCCCGTTGATCGCCCCGACGACGCCGGATGCCCGGATGGGCATGGTTCTCAAGGAAGCCGGTGGCTTCGTTTACTACATCATGGTCAGGGGTGTCACCGGCGCGCGCGCGGCGGTGGCGCTGGATGTGGCGCCGCAACTGCGGTTGTTGCGGGCGCACACAAGGCTCCCCATTGCGGCGGGGTTCGGAGTCAGCAACGGCGCGCAGGCCCGGGCGGTGGCGGCTTACGCCGACGGGGTTGTGGTGGGCAGCGCGCTGGTCAAGGCGGCGCACGAGAACCGGTTGGCGCCGCTGGTGCGCGAGATTCGCGCGGCGCTGTCGTGCTGACGGCTTCCCCGACGATTCCGAATTACATATTCTTCGGATTGAGGGCGGGTAGCGGATGGCG
>CAZTAJ010000013.1:0-57700 GCA_964611575.1 uncultured Verrucomicrobiota bacterium | reverse complement strand
TACAGTCTCTGCGTCCTATGGGACGCCACCGATTACCGAACAAAGCCAATTGACCACCAATAACGAATATCGAATTCCGAATGCTGAATGCCGAATGCTGAACGAGACCGTCCCCGGCACCCCCAACCTTCAACATTTCGCATTCAACATTCCGCATTCAACATTTCTTCCCGACCAACCACGAACCACCAACCACTGTCCACCAACCACCAACCACTGACCACCGACGCCCCATGGCCACCTCCCGGACCAACAAAGTATTCGCCTTGTCTCTTGGTCATGGGCTCACCACCGTTGTCGCCCTCGTATCGGGCATGGTCCTGTCCCGTGTGCTGACCAAGACCGACCTGGCCACCTATCGCCAGACCATGCTGGCCTACGACATCGCGCTTCCGCTGCTCTCGCTGGGCCTCGCCTCCGGAATTTACTATTTCCTGCCTACGGAAAAGCACCGCGTGAGGGGCGTAGTCGTGGATGGCCTGCTGATGATGGTGGGCATGGGCCTGCTCTATGCGGTCTTCATCGCTCTGGGCGGCAATCATCTTCTGGCCAAACGCTTTTCGAATCCCGCCATTGTTGCCACGCTAGCCTTTCTGGTGCCGTTACCGATCATCATGTTGCCGGCCAAACTGTTGTCCTCGGTCATGGTGGTTCAGAACCAGGTACAAAAGCTCACCGTCTACAACGTGCTGACCAGCCTGCTACTCACAACAAGCATCATCGCCGCTTGCCTCCTCTGTAAGACACCCGAGGCCATGATTATCGTGAGAGTGGGCGTCAGCATGGTCATTGGCCTGATTGCCATTCGCCTCATGCTCCAAGTCGTGCCAAAAGACAGTTGGCGCCCCTGTTGGGGCAACATGAAAAACATGCTCGCCTATAGCATTCCGCTGGTTGGGGCATCGGCTGCGGGCGCCATTTCTCTCCAACTCGACAAGGTCATCGTCTCCTCCATGTGCACCCCCGAAATCTTTGCGGTCTATTCCAACGGGGCCATTGAGATCCCGTTGGTCGGCATCATCACTGGGTCGATCATGACCGTCATTCAACCTGATCTGCGCGTAATGGTAGCGTCGGGGAACATGACTGGCGCACTGGCGCTGTTTCGCCAGGCTGCGGTCAAGTCTGCCGCCATCATGTTCCCGGTCATGATGTTCCTCTTCGTCAGTGCAGAGCCGTTCATCCTCACGATGTTCTCATCAAAGTATTCTGGCAGCGTTCTTCCATTCCGGCTATATCTCCTCATCCTACCAATGCGGATTGTGACGTTTGGCACCTTTCTCATGGCACTCGGCATGAGTCGAACCATTTTGTATCGCGCGGTCGTCGGCTTGGCCGCAAACGCGATCCTGAGCATTATCCTCGTGCATACGGTAGGCTTCACAGGAGCAATTCTCGCCACCATTCTGAGCCTATATCTCGTCGAGGGCGCATGGAACTTCACCTCCATCAGCCACAAGGTCGGCTGTCACTGGAGGGAAGTGCTTCCATTCAGAATGCTGTTCCAACTGATGGGGGTGTCAATCTTGGCGTGTATCCCCGTCCTCGTGCTAGTAGTATGGCATCCTTTCCTCTCGCCGTTGGCGCAACTCGTAGTAGGTGGGGCCTGCTTTCTCGCCGCACTTGTTGGTCTTGCGTGGTTATGCAGAGTCGAAGCGCTCAAGGATGAAATTATCCGACTATGGACGAGGGGCACGGCGCACATGAGGACCTGACGCTAAGAGCCTGACGTCTCTCTCACCGACAACTCGTTTCATATGAAATACTCATGAATCCCAAAATCCTCACCATCGTCGGGGCGCGGCCCCAGTTCGTCAAAGCGGCCGCCGTCAGCCGCGTACTCCGCAAAAGTTGCCATGAGGTGCTGGTGCATACCGGACAGCACTACGATGGCAACATGTCGCAAGTGTTCTTTGATGAACTGGAGATTCCAGCCCCCGATTACAACTTGGGCATCGGCTCAGGAGGACACGGCGCACAAACGGGTGCCATGCTGTCCGCCATTGAGGAGGTTCTGCTAAAGGAACAGCCGGACCGCCTGATGGTTTATGGCGACACGAACTCGACGCTGGCCGGGGCATTGGCTGCGGCCAAGCTTCACATTCCCGTCGCGCACGTGGAGGCGGGGTTGCGCAGCTTCAACCGCCGCATGCCGGAGGAAATCAACCGGGTGCTGACGGACCATGTGGCCGACCTCTTGTTCTGTCCCAGCGACACGGCGGTCGCCAATCTCACGGCGGAGGGCATCACCGGCGGCGTACACTTGGTGGGCGATGTCATGTATGAGGCCCTCATGCATGCCGTCACGGTTGCGAAACGGCAATCCGATATTCTGGATCGGCTCCATCTTCCAGCGGGTGGCTATTGTCTGGCGACCATCCATCGCGCCGAGAATACCGACGACCCCGCGCGCCTGACTCAACTTATGGATGCATTACGAGAGATTTCTCGCCGCATACCTGTTATCTTCCCCGTGCATCCGCGGACGCGGGGCAAGCTCCAGGTGCTGCCCGGCGACGACAAAACGAAGACCACCGGCGATCTACGCCTTCTGGATCCCCTCGGTTACTTGGACATTGTGCGGCTGGAAGCCGCCGCCTCCGTCATCCTGACCGATTCAGGCGGCATCCAGAAGGAGGCGTATTGGCTGCACGTGCCCTGCGTCACGCTTCGCGAGGAAACGGAGTGGGTCGAGACCGTGCAGCAGGGTTGGAATCTATTGGCCAACGCCGATGGAGCGCGTATTGTTCGTAGTGCTCTGAACCCGAGGCGCCCCGTAAGTGGGTCCGATGCCTACAGGGGTAACGGAAGCGTTAAGCGCCTCGTGCAGGCGATGGTCTTGTGATGAACAGCTGGACAACCTCATGAAAACCTTTCGTATCTTGGTCTTTCGCACCTTCTGGTATCCGAACAATGGGCCGGGGACCCGACGAATGGAGTCTTTTGTAAAGCGTTTGGCCGCGCGGGGCCACACGGTAACGTTCCTTGCCCTCCAGGATAATGAAAGCACAGCAAGCGTTCCGGAACTCGAACGTTGCCGAACCATCCTCGTGCCACATTCGATCCGGCCATCTTCCTTGCTCCGACGCATCGAGAGGCGATTGGGACGTCTGATTCCGCAGGCCGATTTTTATCTGCACGCGAACACATTGATCGAGAGGGCTTCTGCGGATCTGATCCGACAGGAACGGTTTGATTGCATGGTGACAACCTTCCAGCCCATGGGATCGCCTATTGTCGCGAACCGGCTCCACCGCCGGTTTGGCATCCCCTGGATTGCGGATCTCCGCGATCTGCCGGATCAGTTTGAGCCATCAAGAAGACACTGGCTGACCGAGCGAAAGGCCAAGATGCTGGGAAAGGCTTGCCAAAGCGCCGCACACCTCACCACCGTCTCGCCACCCCTGAAGGAGGCTTTAGAGCAACGCTACTCCATAACCTGTGGCGTTACAGTCATCTACAACGGGTATGAAGACGTGTGCGCGTCCTCCGTGTCAGGCATCGAAGAATCGAAGACATTCGACATCGCCTATTTCGGAGTCATCTATGGAGGAAGGACACTCCACCTCCTACAGCAGGGGCTGGATCTGCTTGCCAGCCGAGGCATTTCACTTGAGGGAGTCCGGGTCCGTCTATACGGAAGGATCGTTATGAGCGTGCTCGGACTGACTCCGAACGCTCCTTCGACCGCGCTGTTCTCGAATCTAGGCTTTATCGCCCATGCGGATGCTATGGCCGCGATGCGGTCTTCTGCCGTGCTCGTGAGTTTGGCATCGCCGGGCGCAAAGGGAATCCTCACCTCGAAGATTTTCGAATATGCCGTCGCCGGAAGGCCCGTGCTCAGCATCCCATGCGACCACGACGTACTGGATGAGTTCATCCACGACACCAGGATCGGGTGTTCCTGCAACAGCGCCGAAGAAGTAGCCGGCTTCCTGGGTGGACTCCTTGCGGAGTGGCGCGCGTCTGGCCGATTGCCACAAAGCAACCCCGATCCCGACCACCTGGCGAAGTTCTCGCGGCGAGCCCAGGCAGATGTCTTTGCCGGGATAGTTGAGCGTGTTTGCGCCGTTTCGCCAACCCATAGGGCAATCATTGACGCCGGCTGAAAGTAGTTTTGGGAGACATGGCATGGGTGGGTTTCTTTTATATAGAAGATCATCATCGACTTGCGCGAATGATGCGCGGGCCGTCTTTGTGAAGAAAGGTTTCGCCGCACCCGTTGAGTTCAGCCTAGGGGCCTGGAGTCTTCTGCAGTATCGGAAACTGTTGTCCTCGCAGAACAACCATATCACAGGTAAAGGCCAAGCATCCTTACATGCGTGTGGAACGGTGGTCTACCGTGGACTCGGCTATCGCGATTCGCTGCATAGACTTCTTGCTGATTTCCTCGCTGAGCGAGTCGACCAGGAACAGTTGCTCGGCAGTTGTTGCGTGCTTTTCTGGGACGGGGCGACGATTTCCATCCTGATGGATAGGAGTCGCACCCTGCATGTGTTTAGCGATGAGGGAAAGACATGCATCTCATCCTCATTCCTTGCCGTCTTGGCCGCGTCGCCGGAACCCCTGCCCTTGAACCGCCTCGCCGTGTGCGAAAAGTTGGCAACGGGATATATCGTCAGTCCCGATACCTTGATCGACGGGATCCAGCAGGTGGATGGCGAGGTCGGTGCAACCTTTCGGCCCGAGAAGGACAGCGTGTCGTTCTTGCCAGTTCTCGGACGTCCACAGGGGGCGTTGCACCACGAAGGCATGGCCGAGAGCATTGCGCGCCAAGTTTTTCATCTGCAACGTCATTTCAGGGCCATGAATGCGCTGCATGTGGAGTCGCATGGCGAACTGGGGCTGTCCAGCGGCTACGACAGCCGTCTGGTCTTAGCTTGTGCCCAATTCCTCTCGTGTCCGATGGATCTGTATACTCACGGCACTCAAGGCGTCCATGACGCAGAGGCCGGCATCGTGCGGCGGATTGCCGCAACCCGCGGACTGGCGTTGGACCAGGTGCCCACGCAGCGCATGGAAGACCACAACGCAGAAGAAACCGCCGCCGCCCTGAATGACGCGCTCTATTTCTACGATGGTCGCTGCGCGAACATGGGCGCGTTTAGCGAGGTCCACACGCGCGCCTACCGGGTGCGCGTGATGGGAGTGCATCGATTGGAGTGGAACGGGCTGGGCGGCGAAATGTACCGGAACTGCTATCAAACAGCGGACCGCTCGGTCAACTTACGTCATTGGCTGAATCGGCATGTGTATTATCCATTTGCTTCCGAAGCCTGGGGGCATCCGGAAGAATACGAGGCCATGCATCGCCGGAAGGTGGAGAAGATGGCTTGCCGCCTGGGAACATCGGTCTCCGAACGAGTGGAGTTCCTTTGGCTCAGACGCTACTATAGCGAGATACGGATGCCGGATTGTACCGCCGTCAAGAACGATGCCCATAATCAAATGGCCTTTTTTCATGCGCCATTCATGGATGCCGCTCTCGTGGCGGAAGCGATTAACGCCACTCCATACATCGGATGTGATGGGGTCTATCAGGCGCGGTTGATCCGAGAGATCGATTCCGGACTGGCTCATTTTCGGACGCACTATGGGCACAGACTGAACTGCATTCCCCTTCGGCGGCGTCTTCATTCCTGGGTGAAGTGCCGAGTGCCGGAATCTCAGCAGTTGGAACGCATTCGGCAGATTCTGCGACGAACGGAGAATGAGGTTGTTCCAGAGTTCCTCACTTATCTCCAAGGGGTCAAAGTCCTGCGAGAGATTCGTGAGGTGCTATGTGCGTCTATCCTGCGAGGTCGCTTTGAAGATGCCCTCATTCACTACGCCCAGCGGCCAACCGCCATCTTTGTCGGCTCATTCCTGCACGAGTTTCAAAACAAGATCCGTTGGTGAAGACAATGAAACCTACATACAGACTCTTAGAGCGCATCGCCCCCATGACTCCGCTACCGCTGAGGCGGGCAATCCATGCCCTTGTTTCGCTTCCAGGTTACGACCTGGCGCGCCGAGCTTCTCGGAACCCCTATCTCGGTCAAACGGGGGAAACGTTCTCGGGAAGCCCAGCTTGCTTGGGGATCCTCAAAGATGTAGCGCAAAGTCACCGACATTACATTGCGGCTTGCCGGGAAATGAACGTTTCTTACAAGGTACTTGATCTTTTGGACGACGATTGGGTAAGTCAAGTACGCGCCAGCAAGTGTGACGCTTTCCTGGTTTGGCCAAGCAGTTACACAACAGTACTGAAGTCTGTGTTCGATTACCGGTTGAAGATCATGGAAGAAGACTTGGGCTTGCGCCTCTATCCCACCTGGAAGGAATGCTGGCTGACCGAGCATAAGCCGCGCTTGAGGGATTGGCTGGATGCGAAGGACATTCCCCATCCCCGAACCTGGGTGTTCCACAGTGAGCCTGACGCTTTGGCGTTGGCAAACGTTGTGGACCTACCTGTTGTCCTCAAGACCGCAACCGGGGCTTCTGGGCACGGTGTCTGGATCGTCAGAAATCGGGCCGGCCTGATCCGTCAGATAAAGAAGGCGTTCCGCCGCGGACTTCTTGCGAGCGGCTACGATCCTCGAGATCGCCAGCGCGGATTCGTCTATCTTCAGGAATACCTTCCCAACGTTGAAGAGTGGAGAATGGTCAGGATCGGCGATTCGTTTTTTGGTCATCGCAAGGATCCAGGCGCGGGAGGGCTTCACAGTGGGTCCGGCAAAGTCACCTGGTCAGATCCAGGGCCGGTCTTGTTGAGCATGCTTAAGCGAGTAACGGATGCTGGCACGTTTACCAGCATGAACGTGGATGTGTTTTGCACACAGGATGGACGGTTGTTGGTCAATGAATGCCAGGCCTTGTTTGGTTGCAGCATCGCCTATGAGCAAATGATGATCGATGGCGTGGCCGGTCGCTATGTGGCTGAAGGACACAAATGGCGGTTCGAGGCGGGCGCATTCTGTCAGAATCACATGTGCAATCTGCGAATCCAGCATCTGCTAGCGAACCTGAAATCAGGGCAGGGCTCATGATGCCAGGCCGCGCTATCACCGCAAAGGCATATGGCCATCATGCCTACTCCGTAGTGGAGAACCGAGCGCAGCACAAAGGCAACTTCCCCGGCAGGGCGAGCCTGCTTGTATTTTCAACGGGCATCACGCTCTTTGCGGTCGGGTGCACGGTCGGTTATCACTTTCATTCCTCATTCCTCCTTTTGGGATATATCGGCGTGGCTTTGATGGCGTTGACCAGTCTCGTGGGTATGAGCGCTGGCCAGCATTCGGTCTTACCTGAAATACGTTGGATGTGGCTCTTCTGCCTGTGGGCGATGTGTTCCGGTGTATTCATTGTTCAGGATTATGCGCTGTTTTCCAAAGGAGTTGAGCGCCTCTTACAGATTTCAGTTATCGCCTTCTGTGTGGCCGGATTTTCCGCAAGGGTCCGCAGCCCTGCTCTTGGACTTGGCGCCATTCTTGCCGTCGCACTCTTGCTTGGCATATATGGCCTATTGACCGGCAACTTTGGATCGATCACTGAGTTGAACGTTGTAAGAGGAACCAGAATAACAGGGGTTCGTGCCACGAGTATGGTTGCCAATGCAAATAGCCTCGGTGTAAATGCGGTTTGGGGCTTCGTCGCAGTGACCTATTTTGCAGCCGTGACGCGAAATCGTTGGCTTCGCGTGCTTCTCTGGTGCTGTGTGCCACTGTTGATCACCTCTATGCTTGCCTCGGGATCAAGAAAAGGATTGCTGTTACCGATCATCTACATAGGGACATGGGTTTGGTTTTGTAATCGCAAGTGGTTGTTCCGGGGCTGGCAGAGTGCGATTCAGATCCTTGCACTTGCCGCAATCTTGGCATGGGGTTTCCAATGGGTTTTGGATAATACCTTTGTAGGGCTCCGGCTCAAAAGAAGCGTTGATACGGAGCAGTTGGACGGAAGCTCCGAATCCCGTCTGGAGATGTACAAGGAAGCATTAGTAATCACATCCACACACCCGATCGCTGGGGTGGGACTTTCGCAATGGAGTCTTTACGGAACAGGTGGTTATGCGCACAACGAGTATGGGGAGCTGGCCGCAACTACCGGTATTGTGGGTTTGGGGTTGTATCTATGGCCATATTTTCTAACCGTTCGTCGTTTGATTTGTATCCGCCGGATAACGCGTGAAGGGAATGAGTACCAGCGTGCCGGATTGTGTCTCGCCCTTCTGATCACATTTGCCGCTGCCGGCTTTGGTCAGGTTTTGTTCTCCGGCCAGACCTACTGGGTTCTAGTGGGTTCCGTATGGGGTTATGCTTACGGGGTGAGCCGGTCACTGATGGCCAACCAACCGCCGCACCCGCGTAACCTCACCCTTAGCCGACAAATGTTTGTGCGACAAAGACCATCCACAACATAATACTTTGGTCGAGGTAGACCGCGCCCTCCGGGTGCGTTTTGCAGGCGATCGAAGGCTGTCTTCCAGCAGTAAATGTCTGGATTGTGGCGAGAACGTTAACATAACGTGTAAGCGCTGGACTGCCCAATGATAGAATCAATTGATACAGCCATTGTCTGTGGCAACCACATCAATGCCCACACCATTGTCCGCAACCTGGCGAGGTTGGGCTGGACCGGTCACATCGTGCTGCTGCGAGACGAAAGCGAGCATGCCGGTCTGGCTGTTTGCCTGAATCCACAGGTGGAGCACTGGGCCGTTGCCATCCATAGCGCTGACGAACTCCCAAGTCTTATCGAAGCGCGATACGGCAACGAGGGCACTGTCTTCGTCTTCTTCACAGACGAACGCTACCACCTGGCGTTTGCCGCCTGGCGGGAGCGGCATCCGACCTCCCCCTTGCGCTTCTATCTGGGCTCCACGGCACACATGCTGGCTGTCCTGGACCGCTATGAGTTCTGTCGCTTCATCGAGATGCGTAGACTAGCCGTCGTTCCCCGTACGATTCAAGGCGACGAAGACCCGTTCGCAGCCTTTGGCGATTCGTTCATCATGCGACCGCGGCTTTCGTGGTTCGGGGTCGCGCAACGCGAGCGGGTGAAGCTCGTGAACGGGCGGGCGGAACACGAGGCAGCCCTGAATGCATTCGCTTCGCGCGGATTGAAGCCTGCGGACCTGAGTTATCAGGAGTTGTTGAGCATCCGGAACCAGGACAACGTCTCCGTTTCCGGCTGGTACGGTCCTTCCGTTCAACACCTTTTCTGTTCCCGCAAGGTTCTACAATATCCGCCGAAGACGGGCGGCGGCGACGTGGTCGAGCTGCTTGCACCCCCGCCAGCCGTGATGGAACAGGCGAAGAATATCCTCGCCGCACTGGCGTATGAAGGCCCCTTCGAGCTGGAATTCGTTTTCGACGAAAGGGCCAACGCATTCAAGGTGACGGAACTCAATCCGCGCTTCTGGCTACAGCAGGGACTGATCGAAGCGGTCTCCGGATGTGCTCTGATCAGCACCTACATGGGCCGGGAGCCGCAGCCAACAACCGAGGCGGAGCGGACGCTTCGCTACTGGGTGAATCCCCTGTATACCGTCTTCCGGGCGCTCAAGGTGGATTTCCGAAGCCTTCGCTATTGGTGTTCGCGGCACGCATGGGTGCCCCTGTCCATGCGAGATGTGCTCCGTTACGGACTGCAATACATGCGGGGTAACACGACACACGCGCAAGGATGAGCCCCCATGCCCGTACCCCAACCCAAACAGCGAATGATCCGGGAACGGCTGCGCTGGAAAGCAGTTCCCCGTCACGCGCTTGAAGAAGCCTTGGTGGCCCTGCTTCTGCTGGTGCCTCGGCGTACGTGCGCGGCATGGGTCCGGCGCCGAATCGCGCAACGCGTCTACGGTTGTGCGGCAGCGGATGTGTTCCTTTACAAGAGCGGAAGGGCGGCTCTGTGCGGATTGATGAAAGCGCTCCGCGCAGCCTTGTCTGATCGCCGCGTGGCTTATGTGCCGGACTACGTGTGCAACGTGGTCGGCGAGGCTTGTCGAGCCGCCGGCTTCGTTACCGTGGATTATGCCACCGATGCATACTGTCGGCCCGAATGGAAGGCACTCGAAGCCTTGATTCAGAACGATGCCGCACCCGTCGTAGTGCTCTGCTCGCTGTTCGGTTCCATACCGATGCAAAGTCCTGAAGCCGCAGCCCTGATGCGGGCACATCCGAATGTCTTCGTCGTAGCGGACGAATGCCAGAACCTGATTCCGGATTCACCGATCAAGCCGGGGCCGAACCGGGCCATCGTCTTCAGCTTCAACGACAAAACCTGCCCTGGCCCCATGGGCGGCGGCGTGGTTTGCCCGGCGGATGGGGGCCTGGCCCCCGTCTTTGCACGAGGAACGGTTCCGCGGCGCATTCTGTGTTCAGTTGCCCTGTTCCGTCTGTGGCTCTTTCGGATCGGCCGGGAGGCTCTGCATATGGTCCGCCTGGCAGCAGGTCATCCCACCGTCTACCAGCCGCCGAATGGGCTGGAATTCTCGACCTGTCGCAGTCCCCACTATGACCTGATGCCAGAGCCAATCTACAAACTATCCGCCGCGCGCGCTTGGGTCAGCCTGCTTTCCCTGGATGCCGCTCTGAAGTGCCGTGTCGAGAATGCGGTGGCCCTTCGTGCCGCCCTCCAAGGGATGCAAGTGGGTTTCGATGAGGCATCGGTCCAGACAGGGCCGCCGTTCCTCCCGATTCTTCAGGAAAGCACACCCCTGCCCAACGCATTTCCGGCTCCTGTGAAGGCGGCCTATGGAGCATCCGCCACACAAGCCATTGCCTCGCACCGTGGGATTGCCCTGAAGACGAATGTCCCCTATGTGCGATACGAGACTCGCGACCTCACGATCGCCCAGTTGACCAGTCGGCATGCCCTCACAGACAACCGCATCCTCCATTGTATGGCGAGGACCGCCGAAACCGCCGGCTATCGCAGCGTTGTGATGGGTCCTGCCCGTGAAGATAGTTCTTTCGCTCACATCCCACTCCAGGCCTGTCCCCTAGTGAAGGAAGGTGACCGTCATTCCCACATCTGGTTGCTGGCCCGACTCCTGACCGGCGCACTGAAGAGTCGCTATCCTCTCTTCCACATCCATGATCCGGATCTATTGCCCGTGGCCCTGATACTGAAACTATTCGGCCGACGAGTGATCTACGATATTCACGACGACTATGAAGCCAGTCTCACGGTTCGCTTGCGCAATCGCGGATGGGTCGGACGGCTGGTCCCGGCCTTGTGGTGGTGGTTTGAGCGAAATGCAGCCCGGGCACTTGACGGGATCGTGGTGGCCGACCGACATCTGGCGCAAAAGTTCGCCCGATGCAATCCCGTGATCCTGGGCAACTATCCCCGGCGTGATTTCACGACAATGGCGAAAACGGATGGCGAAACAACGTTCAACCTCATCTATGTGGGCGGAGTCACTCGTGAGCGCGGACTGGAAATGGCCCTGAAAGCATTACGGCTTCTCCCTATGCCTGAAGTGCGACTGCATATCATAGGCACGAGCCGTGAAGCCGATCTGCTCGATCTGCTGCGATCTGACCCTCGCGTCGTACTGCACGGTCGTGTGGCGTGGACGGAATTGCATCGTCACTATGTCCGCGCCCATATAGGGCTCGCGCTCTACCAACCGCTGGAAAGCTTCCTGTACTATCCCGGCGAAAACGCCGTGAAAGTGATTGAATACATGGCCGCGGGGATCCCCGTGCTCTGCTCCGACTTCCCCGGCCTCAAGAACTTCGTGGAGCACACCGGGTGCGGTCTTGTCGTCCAACCCAATGACCCCCAGGCCATCGCCGCACAAATACGAGAGCTGTTCGAGAACTCGAACTTACGCCAGAAACTGGGCGCAAATGGTCGCCGGCTCTTCGAATCGGAATACCACTGGGAAAAGCATGAACATAAGCTTGTGGAACTGTACGACAGGACTCTCACAACATGAATGCGAACCTGCAACCATTCCCGTCCCATCTGGTAGTAATAGCCAGCAACTACCCTTCACCCGCTCAGCCGACCTACGGGACATTCGTGCGGGAATTCGCTCATGCCGTAGCGCGGCAAGGCGTCGAGTGTACGGTCGTCGCGCCAGTGGCCATCAACCATGCCTGGCGAAACCCAGGATACCCTTTGCAGAGCCAAGATGACGCGGGCACTGGCAAAACAGTCCAGATCTTCCGGCCTCGCTTCCTTTCCCTCTCCGCTCACGATGCCTTTCTGCACATGGGGCCTCTGAACCCCTCTCTGTTCACCATGGACCGATTCACGGGAGCTGTACGACGCGTTCTCCGAGCGCAAAACATCCGCCCGGACGCGTTCTATGGTCATTTCCTCTACCTGGCCGGAGCCGCCGCCGTGCGACTGGGTGTCGAGGCAGGCGTTCCGGCTTTTCCTTGCGTGGGCGAAGGGGAACTGTGGACCGTCCGGCGGTTTGGCGTGGCGCGGGCACAGAGGGATCTGGCATTGGCCTCGGGGTTCCTGGCTAACTCAACGGCACTCAAGCAAACCTTGATCCGTGATCTAGGCCTTCCCGCCGACCGCATCGGCGTGTTTCCGAACGGCACCGATCTTTCATCGTTCACCCCAAGCGACCGACAGACCGCCCGCAAGCGCTTCGGTCTGCCGCCAGACATGTTCCTGGTGGCATCGGCTGGGAATTTCCTCATGAAGAAGGGCATTGTGCGGGTGGGCGAAGCCATCGAGGGACTGGAGGGCGTGGCAGGCGTATTTGCGGGCTCGGGCCCCGTGCCGCCCACGGCATCCAATACGGCCCTTTGCCGTCGCGTATCCCACGAAGAAATGCCAGCCTTGCTGTCTGCCTGCGATGTGTTTGTACTACCGACCTTGATCGAAGGGTCTTGTAACGCCCTGGTGGAAGCCATGGCTTGCGGACTGCCCATCGTCAGTTCCATTGGGGAGTTCAATGACGACCTTCTGGCCGACGACATGTCCATTCGCATAGACCCCATGGACGTTGGGAAGTTGAGAGAAGCCATTATCCGATTGCGCGACGATATCCCGCTTCGCGCCCGTATGGCAGCAGCAGCGGAACGACATTCGAGGCACTATGACATCAACGACCGCGCCCGCCGAATGCTCGCCTTCATGGAAGAGTCATCCCGTCGCACGGCTCCGGGAGCGACAGTTCCATGATGTGCCCACCAATGTCTCCGCATGAGTTGAAGAAAGGACGGACATGACGTGAGCATCCTTGGCGTCTTCTACGAACGACTGCTGCGTAAGCCAGCCCCGAAATGGCTCCGGCGACATGGTCCACTGGCATTGCTTTGGAAGGTTGTCCGCAAGTGGCTCTGCGTGTCCGTGCTGCCCTTTGTCCCCTTCAATAGCGTGCGTATCCTGGGATACCGTGTGATCGGATTCAAAATCGGACACAAAGTTTTCATCGGCATGCAGTGCTACTTGGACGATCTGCACCCGACACGAATGGTCATCGAGGACAATGTCGTCGTCAGCTATCGAGTCACTTTCGCCTGCCATGGTCCACGGACTGCGGACAATCGCTTGATTCTGCGTGAAGGGTGCTATATCGGCACCTGTGCGACATTGCTTGGCGGACTGTCTCGGGGCGATATCGAAGTCGGTCCCTACGCCACCGTCGGTGCCTGCGCATTGGTCACCCGGAGTGTTCCGCCGTTGGCAACCGTTGTCGGCATTCCCGCTAAGGTCGTGCGGACCGCACGGCAACCCTGGGGCTCCGATGACAGCCGGACAGAGGAACTATGCAGAAAGTACCTGGCCCAACCCGTCCCAAGGCCGCAGATTGAGCCACACGCCGGAATCTTCCATGCGCCTGTCACCGTCACAATGAAATGCGAAGGCGATGATGAAACGCGCGTACACTATACAAGCGATGGCGCCGCCCCGTCGGAAGATGCTCCCCTGTACCGCGCTCCGTTCACAATCAACCGAACCACCCTCCTGAAAGCGCGGGTATTCAAGGCCGGCCATCTCCCCAGCGACGAGAGCACAACAACGATCACCATAGCCTAAACCGCTTCAGCCTAGGCGGCCCCATGGGACGCCATCGCAATGAATGCCTCACTGATTCAACATTCCACATTCAAGATTCAGCATTCAACATTCTCCGCCGACCTCCGACCTCTGACTTCCGACACCTGATTTCCGACCACCCACCACTGTCCACTGACCACTGTCCACCAACCGTGCGGCAAACGAAGACTTATTGTAACACATTATTGTGCTATTCATGAGCTATAAAGGATAAGGATATTGCTCATGACTTGGAACTGGCAACGGAAGGATTGGCCCCATTTTCGTTACGCAACGGAGGCGCTCCATGCGGTGGAACATCGTTTTCTTCGCCAGGCGGGTGAATTGTGCGGGGTCATCAAACACCTTGTCCAGGCAGATAAACAGATCCTGACCGTCGATTTGATCAGTGACGAAGCGCTCAAAACAGCCGAGATCGAAGGCGAGTATCTGAATCGGGATAGTCTTCAGTCCTCCATTCGCAAACAGTTTGGGCTGCAAACCGATCACCGCCAGGTTCCCGCCGCCGAACAGGGCCTTGCGGAAATGATGGTGAACCTCTATCGGACCTATGGCGATCCGCTGACCCATGCAACCCTCTTCGCCTGGCACACCGCCCTGACCCAAGGGCGGCGTGATCTCGTTGACGTGGGCGGCTACCGCGCCCATCCAGAGCCCATGCAAGTGGTTTCAGGCCCTCTTCATGAGCCGACCATTCACTTCGAGGCGCCACCGTCCAGCCGGGTGAAAGCCGAAATGGACGCGTTTATCCGTTGGTTCAACGCTTCCGGACCGAACGATAAGACGCCACTCCCCGCCCTCACGCGTGCGGGGATCGCCCATCTTTATTTTGTCAGCATTCATCCGTTCGAGGATGGCAACGGCCGCATTGGCCGGGCGATTGCGGAAAAAGCCCTGGCGCAGTGCCTGGGCCAGCCGACGCTGATCGCACTGGCGACCACGATCGAGCGAGACAAGCAGCGGTACTATTCCGCGCTCGCACAGGCCAATCGCGACAATGAGATCACCGACTGGCTGCTGTATTTTTCAGGGACGGTGATGGAAGCGGTCGCTCGCACCGTAAGTCGGATCGAGTTCTTGATCGCGAAAACGAAGTTCTACGATCGGTTTCGCGGAGTTTTCAATCCGCGACAGGAGAAAGTCATCGCACGTCTTTTCCGGGAAGGCCCCGACGGGTTTTCCGGCGGATTAAGCGCGGAGAAATACATCCGCATCGCAACAACCTCACGCGCAACGGCAACCCGCGATCTTACGGAACTGGTAACCCAACAAGCCCTGAAGAAGACAGGGCAATTGAAGGGCACCCGCTACACCCTGAACCTCGATCAGTAGCATCGATGCAGGCTGATAGACTGCAGGCTGAAGACTGTCAGGACACTGTCCACCGTCCACTGACCTTCCCCATGCACGCCCAAGCTTCCATCTGGCCAAAAGATCACCCTCACTGGCTTTGTATCTGGAGATCCTGCTCTGTATGCAAATAGCATCCGTATCCGATGGCGCACTTCTGGCCCAACGATCCCATGCTGCCGCCATCCTTTTGAACTGGCTGGCCGAAAATGGGCTTGGGCTTGTCCGCCCCGATCTGTCCCGACTCGCCACAGATGGTCTCCGCGTTAACGGTCTTCCGATGGTGGCTCCATCTGTATTGGACGATGTCTTTGCCAGCGTTACTCTCGCTCGTGAGTTGCGAACAGGCCGGATCGATGGCTTGGGACGCTTCGATGAAGGAGCGATCGAGTGGGATATCACGAAGCCGTGGATCGATCACTACGTTCAAACGCTGGCCCAATCGCTCGCGCCCGACTTCAGCGCGCGCACGCCTCATCGATTCAGAGTGATCATCACACATGATGTAGACCGAACAACCGGGTTCGAGCCAACCGCCATTCTGAATGCGCTCTTGAAGTCCACAGGGGTAAGGCGATCGTCATGTCTCGGTCTGTCCGTTGCCTTGTCGTCCGGCGCGCTGGCGCGGAATATCGAACGCCTTCTGAACTATGAGCGCGCGCATGGCGTGGGAGCCATTTACTTCATGATGGCCGGACCCTATGGGTGGGGACGGTATGCCACACGCACGGACATCCAATGGAACGTTTCCCGACAGATCGCGCGACTCGTCCAACAAGCCGGGATGACCGTGGGACTGCACGGCGGTTTTCATGCGCAGGAGCACAGTTCGTATGCGGTCGAAAAGGAGAGGATCGAGCAGGTCCTGGGAACACCCATCAAGACGCATCGCAACCACTACTTGCGATTCGACACTCAGAAACTCCCTTCCCAATTGGAGGCGGCTGGCATCGAATACGATTTCAGCGTGGGGTTCAATAGCCGCATCGGATTTCGCGGCGGTCACGCCGGCGCGTGCCGGACATTCGATCTGGCGCTCAATCGGCCTACCGGTGTGATATCCATTCCTCTGTTGTTCATGGACACCATGTTGCTCGGTCGGGATCCGGCGCAAGTCTTGCCCGAGCTTCGAAAGGCGTTGGAGGAAGTGCGGCAGGTCAACGGCTGTGTTTCCCTCCTGTTCCATCCAGAACTCTTCCTTATGGATGCACGCCTGTTCGACTTGTTTGAAAGCGTGTTGCAGTTGTGTGGTGAACTCGGCGCAGACCTTACGGGCCATTTACCTTCTGCGACATCGGCCGGGAAAGAGCCAACGGCCACGGGCCACGCGGCGGCGACATACAACGGCCACTAACCTTGTCTTCAATATGAACACTCTTCCACCCTCCCTTGCGCTCGGTTCCTCCACGAAGCATCGGATCCTGCTGCTGAACCACTACGCGGGCTCGCCACAACACGGCATGGAATACCGACCCTTCTACTTCGCACGGGAATGGGTCAGGGCCGGCCACCAGGTGCTCATTGTAGCCGCGAGTTACACGCACCTTCGCCAACTCAATCCGCAGGTAACAGGAACTACGGCACGTGAGACGTTGGAAGGCGTGGACTACCTGTGGGTCCGCACACCACACTATCGCGGAAATGGTATCGGCCGCATCGTCAACATGCTGAGTTACCTGGCCGGCCTCTATGGTCCGTGCCGTGGGGCCATCAAACGTTTTTCCCCGGATCTTGTAATCGCTTCGTCCACGTACACCTGGGATAACTGGATTGCGGCCCATTATGCACGCATATTCGCGGCTCGCCACGTGTACGAAGTGCACGACGTCTGGCCAGCGACACCCATGGAGCTGGGCGGCATGAGTCCGCGGCACCCCTTTATCTGGACGTTACAGAAGGCCGAGGATTTTGCCTGCCGACATGCTGACAAAGTCATTTCGATGCTTCCCTGCGCGCGCGAGCACATGATGGAGCATGGAATGCCCGCCGACAGGTTTGCCTGCGTGCCGAATGGCATCGTGCCTGAAGAATGGAGCGGCATGCAGGCCGCACCTGGCGCGCATCATGACGCGATCCGTGCTTTCAGAGAAGGACGACGCTTTGTCTTGGGATACGTCGGCGGACACGGCCTGTCCAATGCACTGGACACGCTTGTCGAAGCGGCAGCCGATCCGCGACTCAAGGACATCGGAATCGTTTGCGTGGGCAAGGGTCCGGAGAAGCAACGACTCGCCGAGAAGGCTCGCACCACCGGCGCCGCGGTACTTTTCCTGGACCCGATTCCACGGCGCAGCGTGCCCGCACTGCTGACATCCTTCGATGGACTCTTCATTGGCTGGATGCGAAGCCCGCTTTACCGTTTTGGCATTTCGCCGAACAAGCTCTATGAGTATATGATGGCGGGTGTGCCAATCATTCATGCGGTCGAAGCGGCGAATGACCCGGTAAAAGAGTCGGGCTGTGGCGTTTCAGTGGCTCCTGAAGATGTCGACGCCCTGTGTGAGGGGATATTGGCGTTGGCTGAATTGTCGCCGAACAAGCGCCGCCAGATGGGCGAACGCGGTTCCCGCTTTGTAGCCGAGCATCACATGATTGGTAAGCTGGCTCAGGCGTTTCTTGACGCGGCATGGAGAGACACAGCCCACACCACAAGCGGTCCGCAGGCTCGGGACAGGACGATCTGATGAAACCACATCAGCGCATCTTCAAACGGCTTTTTGATTTCGTGGCCGCCTTCGCCGGGCTCGTCCTGCTTTCGCCCGTCATGGCGGTCGTGGCAATGGTGGTGCGCGCCACCTCGCCTGGACCCGCCTTGTTCATCCAAACCCGGGTGGGTCGTAACGGCAAGGTGTTCCGGTGCGTGAAATTCAGAACGATGTGCACCGGCAAAGAGTCATTGGGCGCCATCACCGCCGCCACCGATTCCCGCATCACCCCCGTTGGCCGCCGGCTGCGACAGTGGAAGCTGGATGAATTGCCACAACTGTGGAACGTCCTGGCGGGACGGATGTCGTTTGTCGGGCCACGACCCGATGTGCCGGGTTACGCCGATCAGTTGCAGGGCAACGACCGGAAGATCCTCGACCTGCGGCCAGGTATTACCGGGCCCGCCACCTTGCTCTTCCGCGATGAGGAACGCTTGCTGGCTCTGGCGCGCGATCCGAAGACGTTCAATGACCATGTGATCTACCCCGAAAAATTGCGGATCAATCTCGACTACCTGGAGCATGGATCCTTCTGGCGCGACATCGGGTATATTCTGGCGACCGTCCTGCCCTTCGCGACGAAACGCCTGGGACTCGACCCTCGCCTGGGGTTGGACTACGAGTCCTTCCGCCAGCGCATGGAACGGGCCCTCGTCCCGGATGACAGAAGTCAGTCAGCCATTCCTGGCTGACTCAGGCGCGTCGCACAAAGCATGTTCTTATGGCTGAAAAGGATCGTTGAGGCGTTGTGTCAGCCTCTGCCGTTCGGCGCGGCACTCCTGTTCGTGGGATTCCTTCTGTCTTGGTCCCGTAAGCATACAAGGCTGGGCGGTTGCGCGATGGTTCTGGGGCCAATGATCATCCTGCTGTTTGGCTACCCGCTGGTGCCGGGTCTATTGCATCGATCATTGGCAAGACGATATCAACCTATGACGACGCAAACACTGCGCTCCATCCCCGCCCAAACCGGGAATCCAATGTGGGTCGCGGTCCTTTGCGGTGGGTACGTGACGAACGGATCCTTTGCCGGTGGCGCCCGCCTGAACGACAATTCGTTGGCTCGTTTTGTCGAGGGCGTACGACTCTACCGTCAGTTACCGAAGGGGAAAGTATTGCTTTCGGTGGGCGATCTATCGAACGTCTCGATCCAGGAGCGGCTGCTGGACCAACTCACGGAGACAATCGGGATCCCCCGCCAGGATGTACGACTCGTCGCCGGGGC
Source organism: uncultured Verrucomicrobiota bacterium (assembly GCA_964611575.1). Taxonomy (GTDB): domain Bacteria; phylum Verrucomicrobiota; class Kiritimatiellia; order CAIKKV01; family CAITUY01; genus CAITUY01. Next base: position 38,410 of record CAZTAJ010000013.1, on the reverse strand, counting down.
CACCTGCACGGAGGAAGAGGCGAAACGGATCCGAACGATCGTCGGCACCGCTCCGTTCGTCCTCGTGACCACCGACTATCATATGCCACGGGCGATGATGATCTTCCGAACGTTGGGCATGAACCCCGTCCCCGCACCCGTGGGCCAGTGCGGGATGACCGACCACAACAAGAGATTCTCGCCAGGCTGTCTCTTTCCGAAGGCGGCCAATCTGGAGGCCGCCGATGGGTCGCTGCACGAGTATCTGGGGATTGCGTGGGCCGAGCTTCAACGTTGGGGCAGTATCAGAGCGGAAGAATGTGAGCCAGCCGCGGCAACCCGACAATAATTACCCGGCTGTGACGACCGTCATCGAGAGGATGGAGTGATGCAACATAAACGGATATTTCTGTCGCCGCCGCATATGGGCGGCCATGAACATGCCTTGGTCGACGAAGCGTTCGCCTCAAACTACATCGCGCCGCTCGGGCCCATGGTGGATGCATTCGAAAAGGAGTTCTCCGCCTATACAGGCATCCCGCATTGCGTGGCGCTATCGAGCGGAACCGCCGCCACCCATCTGGCGCTGCGCCACAAGGTGGGCGGTTCAGGGTTCGGGGTTCAGGGTTCGGGAGGGACAAAGACACCTCAGCCGCTCGTCATCGCCTCGACCCTGACGTTCATCGGCAGTGTGACCCCCGCCACATTCGAGGGCTGCGAGCTGCGGTTCATCGACTGCGACCGAGCCACATGGAACATGGACCCGGCGCTGTTGGAGGCGGAACTGGCGGACTGTGCACGGGAAGGGCGACCCGTGTTGGCCGTGGTCCCTACCGATCTCTACGGCCAGTGCTGCAACCTGCCGCGTATTGGCGAGATATGCCGCCGGCACAACGTGCCCGTGATCTGCGACTCGGCCGAAGCCATGGGAGCACAATACAGGGGGTCAGGGTTCAGGGTTCAGGGTTCAGGACCGATCGGGAAAGTGGATGAAGAAACCAGGCAGGACAAAGACACTGAACCCCGAACCCGGAACCCTGCCCCCTCCGCCCTCCGCCACGCCGGCTTCGATGCCTGGGCGGCGGTCTACTCCTTCAACGGCAACAAGATCATCACCACCTCGGGCGGCGGCATGCTGGCCTCACATGACAGGGCGCTGATTGACCACGCCCGCAAACTATCCACGCAGGCTCGCGATCCGGCGCCCTGGTACGAGCACACCGAGATTGGCTTCAACTACCGCATGAGCAATATCGTCGCCGCCATTGGCCGCGGTCAGCTCCAAGTGCTTGACCAGCGGGTTGAACAAAAGCGCCGCATCTTCGAACAGTACCGTGAACGTCTGGCGGGGCTGCCGGGCATTGCCTTTATGCCCGAGACGCCCGGCGACCGTGGCAACCGCTGGCTGACGGTGATCCTCATTGACCCTGCCCTGAGTTCGACCAACACAGGGGCCGTGCGAGAGGCACTGGATCGTGACAACATCGAGGCGCGGCCAGTCTGGAAGCCCATGCATTTGCAGCCGGTGTTCGGAGCATGCCGCGTCCGGAGTGCCGCGCGCGGAGTGGAGACTGGACGGGAGGCGGTCGATCGAGATGCCCGTGAACGGCCGGCAGCAAGCGAAACATTGTTTGCGCAGGGACTTTGCCTGCCGTCCGGCACGGCCATGCAGGAGGCCGACCTTGACAGGGTTTGTGACATCGTGCAAGGCCTCTGCACATAAACCGGCCAGCATCTGCAAGCCCCACAGGGAGCTTCACGCATCGTGATGCTTCGTGCTACGATGCCCGGCGTTGAAGTCACAGGCGGGAGGGGGGGGGAGCCTTTATGATGCGTCAACTGACAAATCCTAATCTGCATATCATGGTCGCGCTGGATGCGCTCACGTTCGGGGCGTCGCTGTTGCTCGCGTACGCCATCCGCTTCAACTTCGCGTTCACCGCCTCCGATTGGCGGGAAATCGCCATGGTTCTACCCTGGGTGGTCACCGTCAAAATGGCGACCTTCTTCCTGCTGGGCGCGTACCGGGGACTGTGGCGATACACGAGTCGGTCCGATGCCTGGCGTCTGCTCAAAGCCAGTGCACTCGCCTCGCTGGTCATCATCGTCGGCTTGGCCTATTTCGACCGCTTCGAGGGCTATCCTCGCTCCGTTGTCGTCGCCGACTGCATCTTCACGTGTTTCCTCTGCGGCGGCATCCGCATCGCCATTCGGCAATACCATAGATCGAGACGGCAGGCCAGCCAGGATGGCGCATCCGATACGCCTCACCATCATCCAGGAGTCAGAATGCGTATAAGACGTTGCGAGTGAATTGTTTCCGATTCGGAATACTGACTTCTGGCTTCTGAATACTGCGCTTGCAGAACCGACGAAGGAGGGTTTGCAAGCGCCTCGGTTCTTGGAATAATGTGATCTGTGCGTGTGTAGCCCTTGGGGGGGGGAGATCAACAATGTTGCACCAATTCATGAATCGGAATCTGTATGTGGTGGCGGTTCTGGATGTGATCGCGTTTGTGGTATCGCTGTATCTTGCGTACGCAACGCGCTTCAATCTCCGGTTGGGCTATGCCGAGTGGCGGGAGGTCCTTGCCATCCTGCCTTGGGTGATCGCCGTAAAGGCGGTGACATTTTTCCTGTCAGGCGCATACCGGGGGCTGTGGCGGTATACGAGCCTGCTTGACGCCTTGCGATTGCTCAAGGGCACAGCGCTTGCCACGGTGGTCATCATTGCCGGGCTGACCTATTTCAACCGGTTCGCGGGCTATCCGCGTTTTGTGTTTATCGCTGACAGCATCTTCACGTTCTTCCTTTGCGGAGGTGTTCGGGTGGCGATTCGATTAAACTACAACGTCAGGCGCCAGGTCACTCGGAATGGCGACGCGGATTCGCCCCGACGTCACATTCGGCTGCTGGTCGTCGGAGCGGGCGATGCGGCTGACAAGATTGTCAGGGAAGTGCATGACGATCCGGCATCACGGTACGACATTGTCTCCTGCCTCGACGACGATCAAGCCAAGCGCGGCAGATCATTGCACGGCGTGCCGATCTGCGGTCCCATCGATCGTCTTCCCGAGTTTGTCTCGCGTCACGAGATTGCCGAAGTGCTGATTGCGATTCCTACCTTGTCAGGGGAAGGCGTGCTCCGCATTGTCGAGCTATGCAAACAGAGCAACGTGTCCTGCCGCACGTTGCCCGCCCTCAGTTCGATCATTGATGGAAGGGTATCCGTGAAGAACGTCCGGGATGTTGCGGTTGAGGATTTACTGCAACGCGACCCGGTGAGGGGCGACGATGGGGCCGTTCGGGCTTCATTGGAAGGCGCATGCGTGATGGTAACCGGCGCCGGCGGTTCGATCGGGTCGGAGATCGCGCGTCAAGTCGCCCGTCACCACCCACGACGCCTGGTGCTGTTCGAGATTGGCGAGTCGCCCCTATTCGAAATCCATCGGGAATTGCATGACCTTCACCCGAATCTGGAAGTGATCCCGGTCATAGGTGACATACGCCAGGAGGAGGTCGTGCGCCGTGCGTTCGAAGCGCATCGACCGGAGATGGTCTTCCACGCCGCGGCCTACAAACACGTGCCGCTCATGGAAGCGCACCCCGATGAAGCCGTGCTCAACAATGTCCGAGGCACCCGCCATTTGGCGGAAGCGGCGCGATGTGTGGGAACCCGTCGGTTTGTGATGATTTCCTCAGACAAGGCCGTGCGTCCGACCAATATCATGGGTGCAACCAAACGACTTTGCGAACTTCTGGTGGAGGCGATGGATGGGGACGCAACGGAGTTTGTTGCCGTGCGCTTCGGGAACGTTCTGGGCAGCAACGGCAGCGTGATCCCGATCTTTCAAAAGCAGATTGCCGCGCGCGGGCCGATCACGGTCACTGACCCGGAGATGACCCGCTTCTTTATGACGATTCCGGAAGCTGTTCACTTGGTGCTTTGCTGCGGCGCCATGATCGAGAAACGCGGGCTGTACGTGTTGGAGATGGGCAAACCCGTCCGGATTATGGATCTGGCCCGCAATATGATCCGGCTCTCCGGGTTGCGTGAGGATTTGGATGTCGCCATAACGATTACCGGCCTTCGGCCGGGCGAAAAACTGCATGAGGAACTGGTCGCCTACGGGGAAGGGCTCCAGAAGACCGAGGTGGAAAAGGTCAACCTTCTTGCACGCACCGCCTTGCCTATTGCCCCAACCGTATTTCTGGCCGTTGTGCGCCGTCTGGAACAAGTCGCTTTGTCGCACCACGTGGAAGACACGCGGGCCATGCTCATGCGGATTGTCGCGCTGGATCGAGAGGTGCACGAACACCAAGGCCACGCCGCATCGAATGCCGTCCTGCAGGAGGTGCAGCAGCGTTGGGCGGATGCGTCTATTCCGCGCGATGGTTTCGGGAATTCACGACCGCACACGAAGAGGCTGCTGCTCGTGGACGATGAGCGATTCATGCGCAACGCCCTTGTTCCTGCGCTGTCGCGCCTGGGTTATCACGTGGATGTCGCGGACACAAAGCAGGCCGCCCTGGACCGGCTCACCGAAGTGGGGGTCGTCTACGATACTGTTCTTTGCGATCTGTTTCTGCCCGACGGAACTGGCATGGAGATCTTGTGCGAACACCGGAAACTCAAACGCAAGACGCCGTTCATCCTCATGACGGCCTACAATAGTCCCCGGCTGGACGAGCTTCTGGGGTCTGACACGAAGCCCCCGCTGCTTTTCAAGCCCTTTCGCATTCAGGATCTGATGACGATCATCGAATCGGAAGAGGGCAGGGAACTGCCGGTTCCTTTCGCCGTCAGTACCCGCAGTGATACGGCCTGCCGGGACGCCGACAGCGGCGCCTCGCCGCAGTCCCCTACGCCGAGTGAAGTGGCGGTGCGTCACTCGGTAAGGCCCGGCATAAGCTGACGGTCCTGATCGTGGACGATGCAGCCGTGGTCCGTTCAAGCCTGGTGGCACTGCTGCACGGGGGCGACGTCGAGGTGGTGGCCCAGTCAGAGACGTTGGCGCAGGCTATCTGCGATTGTCGTCAGTTTAAGCCCGATGTGATAACCCTGGATCTGAGGCTCTCTGATGGCAACGGCATGGACCTGCTCGATCTGCTCCAACGCGAATGCCTTCCCACGGCGGTCATTGTTCTGACCAGCTACCCCTATCTTCAATACGACAAGTGAAACTGGACAATAGCCATGGCATCAGTCTTGGTATTGGACGACGAGAAGAGCCTGAGGGTCCTCCTTGGGAAGACTCTCAGAGACGCCGGGTATGAAGTGATTGAGGTTGCTGATGCAGAAGCAGCGCACGGATGGGTTGATCGACGGCCTCTGGACGTGGCGCTGCTGGACATCCATCTGCAAGAAGGCAACGGGATGGATGTGGCACGCCATATCCGTGACCAGCAGCCCGATGTGCGAAGCATCCTTATCACAGCCGATCCGGACTTTTCCTCTGCGAGCGAAGCGATCCGTTTGCACATCTTCGACTACCTCGTGAAGCCCATCGGCCGGGAACAACTGCTCAATGTCGTCGGCTATGCGGCCGCAGCCAAGGCTCGCGACAGGGAGTACGATCTGATGTTGCTGGAACGCAACCGCCATCAGGAGAACCTGGAGCGCCATGTCAAACTGCGGACTGCGGAGTTGAACCAGACCGCGGCAGAGCTGCACGCGCTGGCCGCGCGCCTGCAGGTCGTCCGCGAGGAAGAGCGTATGGCTCTCGCCCGCGAGTTGCACGACGAGTTCGGGCAGAATCTGACCGCGCTTCAGATTGACCTGGATTGGCTCGATCGCCATCTGCAGGTCGCCGACGCCGTCGATGTGGTGCAGTTGCGGGCGAGAATCGCCACCATGGCGCCGCTGGCCGAACGCCTGACCGTGATGACTCAGGCCGTCTGCGCCTCGTTGCGGCCGGGCATGCTGGACGACCTGGGATTACTGGCGGCCATCGAGTGGCAGGTGGAGGATTGCCAGAAGCGTACCGGTTTGACCTGTGTCGTGTCCCTTCCCGCCCATGAGGTTGTCCTGGACCCGAACCATGCCTTGGCCTTGTTTAGGATATTGCAGGAATCGCTGACCAATGTGGTCCGACATGCGCAGGCGACGCGGGTGGACGTCCGGCTGGTTGCCGCTGAGCGCGAGCTGCATCTGGAGGTGCGGGACAATGGCCGGGGATTCAGGCCCGAGTCGTTCCCGGGAGCGAAGGCGCTCGGACTGCTCAGCATGCGGGAGCGCGCCATCGGTTTCGAGGGTACCGTGGTTATCGAGAGCGAGCTCGGGAAGGGAACCCTGGTGCGGGTGCGGGTGCCTCTGGTCGGTGCGACGGCGGCCGGAGTGCCGCGTTTGTAGTCCCCAACACGACACGAGAATAGCAGATCCCGGCTTCGGCGCAGAGCCGCAATCGGGGTATCATTTCAATCGTAGGGAACGCACTTACACGGGCGCGGGATATATGACAGTCCTTATTGTCGATGATACGGAAGCGATCCGCGCACGCCTGGCGACAATGCTCAATGAAGTGAGCGGCGTCGAAATGGTCGGGCAGGCGGGGACCGTGGCGCAAGCCGTCACGGCGCTGCGGCAGATGAAGCCCGATGCGATGACATTGGATCTGCGGCTTCCCGACGGCAATGGCCTTGATGTCCTTCAACTCATCTCGCGCGAGCACCTGCCCACGGTCGTGATTGTGCTGACCAACTACCCCTACGCCCAGTACGAGAAACGGGCCCGCGCCGAGGGTGCGTATGCGTTTCTCAATAAGGCGAAGGACTTCATCAAGATTCCCGGTCTCTTAGAGTTGCTGGTGTTGGACGGGTTCGGCCCCGCGGCGCGGGTGCGTCCTGTGCGCAACGGGGCGCTCCAGGCTGGGGATGGTTCTCCCTCTCAGGCATCGCCCGATGCGACGACGAACCAAGTCCCATTGTCGCGAGATCAATGAGCCTATGAAACGCCCCGTACACGTGCCTTCAGAAGTCATCTTGATTGTCTCGGACGAACCGGAATGGATCGGGTCCGCCTTGCGGGACGTGGGATGGACGACCGAGTGTGTAGCCACCGGTGGGGAGGCCCTGGCCTGGTTGGCGGACCGCACACCTGCACTGGTGATGCTCGATCACGCCCTGCCGGACATGACGGGTCTTCAGCTTCTCCATCGAGCGGCTCGCCCATTACCGTTTATCGTAACGACCGATCTGAGCGATGCGCCGGGAGTGGCCGAGATGATGAAGCACGGCGCTCACGAGTGCGTGATCAAAGATGATCGTTTTCTGGACAACCTGCCGTTCACCGTACATCGCGTGCTGGAACACCTCGACACCAAGCGTCGATTGGCGCGAGCGGAGGAGGCGGTTGCCCGGCTGGCGGCAGAATGGCAACGCACGTTCGATGCCATGAGTGAGGCCGTCTGGATTCTGGACGAGGACCATCGGATCCTGCGTTCAAACAAGGCTGCCGAGGTTTTCTTTTGCAGACCGTTTGCGGAAATGGTCGGCAAACACTGTTGGGAGATCATGCATGGCACAACGCAGCCCATCCCCGAATGCCCCGTGAGACGTGCCCGTGAAAGTCTGCGCCACGAGAGTCAAGAGTTGTCACGTGGCAAGAGTTGGCTCAGCGTTACCGTGGGCCCTATGGTGGACGCCTCCGGCGCATTTGGGGGCGCTGCCCACATTGTCACCGACATCACCCCGCGCAGGCAAGCCGAGGCCGAACGTCTCGCGCTGCAGCCGCAGTTGCTTCAAGCCCAGAAGATGGAATCCCTCAGTATGATTGCCGGCGGCGTGGCGCACGAAATCAATAACCCCATCATGGGAATCATGAGTTATGCGCAGTTGATCCTTGAACAACCGGGGATTGATGGCTCGGCGGAGGAATACGCGGTCGAGATCGGGAAAGAAGCCGAACGTGTGGCCCTGATCGTAAAGAACCTGCTCTGCTTCGCCCGAGCCGACAAGGAGACAGGCCGCCGCCCGACTCGTATGAGTGACATCGTGGACGGGACGCTGTCGTTGACTCGCACCATCCTGCGGCATGACCATATCATGTTGGATGTGGATGTGCCCGCTGACCTTCCTCCGATTAATTGTCACAGTCAGCAGATTCAGCAGGTCATCATGAATCTGCTCACCAATGCGCGCGACGCTTTGAACGAACGGTATCCGCAGCACCATGAGGACAAACGGGTCTTCATCAGGGCCCGCGTATTCGAGCGCGGAGCGGGGAACACGGACTCACGGGCTGGCGCTGAAGCCCGGAGCGCAGGCGGAGAGGCTCTTCCCTTTGTGCCCGTCCCGGATGTGGCGCTTGAATCTCCCGGCTCCAGCAGAGCCCGCCAGTGGATGCGTTTGACGATTGAAGATCATGGCACGGGCATACCGGACGACCTCCAAGAACGCATCTTTGACCCGTTCTTCACCACCAAACCGTGCGACAAAGGAACAGGTATGGGGCTGTCGATCAGCGGCGGCATTGTCAAGGATCATGGCGGGGATATGTGTGTGGAGAGCCGCCCCGGCCAGTGGACGCGGTTCCATGTCGCTCTGCCGATGGAGTGAACGCGCCAGTTACGGAGTGCCGCACAGACGACCGGACCCGTTCCGGGCAAGGGTCGGGGTTTCAGCATGCCGAAACGCCTGTTGAAGGTCGGAAACCGCCGGATGTCTGTGGCACCCGGCAGCGCGGCTGGGTGCCGTGACTCATTTCGGCACTGGTTCCCGACCCTAGGTGAGGCGAGGATGATCGTCGTTCTGATTAACGGCAAGCCCCTGTGCCTTCCCGCAACGCCCCCAACCTTGGGGGTTCATCTGTTTCGCGAGTTCCCCGACGACTGTCTATCTCAGCGATTGTGGGTGTGCGAACTCGCCGGCCCGTTTCAACCGGTTCAGGGCTCCGTGAGGGCAGGGGATGCCAACCGTTTCGAAAAGCTCAATGGATTCCGTATGTCCGCATACTAAACATAGGAGTGTCTCCATGACATGTTCCCATCGCCTGGTGCTCGTTGGAAGCCTGTGGTTCGGTGTCGCTGGATTCGGCAGTCATGCCCAAACCATCCACCTTAACGCTGGAGACATCAAAACAAGCCGCTCGGCAATGGAAGCAACAGCGCAGCCCACCAGGGATGGCGCCGGGAACGGCCTGCATTTAGTGCAGTTTGACGGGCCGATTCAGCCCGAGTGGGTGGATCAGTTGAAGCAGTCCGGATACCGGATTGTGGACTACATTCCCGAGAACGCCTATCTGGTCTATGGGGGCCTGTCGGCGTTACAATCGGTGCGCGCCCGCACCAAGCACGTTTGCTGGGAGGGAGCCTATCTTGCCAGCGACAAGATCCATCCGCGCGCTCGACCCGCGGCGGCTTCATCGCGGAAGGCGATGTCGGGGGAGGACGACTTGTTTGCCGTGCAACTCGTGCTGGACGAGGCGGTCAACGCGGAAACGGTGGCATTGCTGAATGCCCTGGCCAAGGAGCCAGTAGAGCGCAACAACGCGTTCCGCCACTACCGCAACATCGTGGTGCGTCTTTCTCCGGCGGAGGTTGAGACGATCGCGGCGCGGCCCGACGTGATTTCGATCGCGCCCTATTCGATGCCCCGAAAGCACGACGAGCGGCAGAGCATGATCGTGGCCGGGCAACTGACGGGCGACAGCCCCACGGCGCCGGGCTATCTGGCCTGGCTGGCTTCGAAGGGATTCACGCAGCAGCAGTTCACCAGCTCGGGGTTGGTCGTGGACGTGGCGGATTCAGGGCTGGACAATGGCACCACGAGTCCGAATCACTTCGGGCTGTACCCAGGCGCCAACGTCGGTCTGGCTTCCCGCGTGGCCTATGCGCGGCTGGAAGGAACGCCCAATAGCGGCAGTACGCTCCAAGGTTGCGACGGGCATGGCACACTCAACGCCCACATCATTGGCGGATACAACGACCGCGGCGATGGTTTTCCGCACCAGGATTCCTCCGGATTCCGCTACGGTCTGGGCATCGCTCCGTTCGTCAAACTCGGTTCGTCGGTCGTCTTTGATACAGATACCTTCACCTCGCCGGATTTCGAGGACATGCTTTCGCGGGCCTATCGCGATGGGGCGCGGATCAGCAACAATAGCTGGGGTGCGAGTCGCTCCAGCGGCATTTATAACATCGATGCGCAGTCCTACGACGCGCTGGTGCGCGACGCCCAGCCGTCGGATTCCGCCGTTCCGGCAGACAGCAACCAGGGGATGATCATTGTGTTTTCAGCGGGTAACGATGGCCCGGACGCGGGAACGATCACCCCCCCAAGCACGGCCAAGAATGTCATCACCGTCGGGGCGGCCGAGAATGTGCAGGCCATCGGGGGCACCGATGGCAGCGGCGTGGACGACAGTGGCGCCGACAGTGCCAACGACATTATCGATTTTTCCAGCCGCGGGCCATGCAATGACGGCCGCATGAAGCCCGAGATCGTCGCGCCCGGCACGCATGTTTCTGGCGGCGTGGCCCAGCAGGTTCTCACGACGGCGGGCACGGGAACAGCGTTGGCCTGCTACGACGGCGAGGGGGTAAGCGGTGGTCCTGACGGTGCCATCTTCTTTCCGACCACTCAATCCTTCTATACCGCCTCGTCGGGCACGAGCCATGCAGCGCCGGCGGTGGCCGGCGGCGCTGCCTTGCTCCATCAATACTTCCTCAACCAGGGCTGGGGCGCACCGAGCCCCGCGATGATCAAGGCCTATTTGATGAATTCTGCGCGCCACCTGAGCGGCGTGGATGCCGGCGATACGCTCTGGTCCAACAATCAGGGCATGGGCATGATGAACCTCGGCTTCGCATTCGATGGCGTGGCGCGTGTCTTGCGCGACCAGGTTCCCGCCGACAAATTCACGGCCAGCGGCCAGCAGCGGACAATCAGTGGCGTGCCCGTCGACGCGAGCAAGCCGGTGCGCATCAGCCTGTCCTGGACGGATGCTCCGGGTTCCACTGCGGGCAATGCTTACAAGAACAACTTAAACCTGAGCGTCATTGCGGGGGACAAGATCTATTGGGGGAATGTGTTCAACGGCGCGGTCTCCATCGACGGCGGGTCGGCCGACGCCAGAAACAACTCCGAAAGCGTATTCTTGCCGGCGGGGACCACGGGCAGGGTGGGGGTCATCGTCACGGCCGCCAACGTCAATTCCGATGGCGTTCCGAACGAAGCGCCAGAAGTGGACCAGGATTATGCGCTGGTAATCTACAATGTTGTACAGCAAATCGGCGGTAACAGACCGGTCTTTGCGGCGCTGGCAGACCAGGCCATCGTGGTAAGCAACCGGTTGAGCTTTCCGGTGACCGCCTCCGATGTGTTCGACGGCGATCCCGTCACGCTGACCGCCAGCAATCGGCCGGCGGGTTCTGAGTTTCCAGCCACGAACGGCAACGCCACTTTCATATGGAACGATCCCGCGCCGACGGGCACCTATTCCGTGAGCTTCCATGCCACCGACCAGGACGGCACGACGGTGAAAACGATCTCCATTACCGTACTGCCGACATCCCTTGCGTCGCTGGAGTTGAGTCCGGCAAGCACCAATCTTTCCAGCGCGGAGGCAAGCGGGCTGGCGCTTGACGTGGAGGCAAACGTGTCGTGGACGGCGACGACCAACGCGTCGTGGATCGCCATCACCTCCGGGAGTTCAGGAAGCGCGAACGGACCCGTGACCTACAGCGTGGCGACGAACAGTGGTCCCTCGCGGACGGGGACCATCACGGTCAGTGGGGGTGGAATATCCCGGATCTTCACCGTCAACCAGTTCGAGAGCATGCCGGATGCGGAGACGCCCCCGGGCGCTGGAACCGGGGCGGATCCCTACAGGGTCAGCCGGCTTGCCCATCTGGTATGGATGGGGGATACGGTCAGCTCTTCCGATGGGAAGCACTACTCGCTGCAGAACAACATCGATGCGACGGCAACGGAAGTGTGGAATGACAGGGCGGGATTCGCGCCGATTGGCGGGGCGGACTCATACCAGCGTTTCCAGGGCATCTTCAATGGCAATGGCATGACGATCAGCAACCTAAACATCAATCGTCCGACACAAGAACAAGTGGGTTTCTTTGGGAGTACCGCCGACACCGCCGAGGTGAACGATCTGGGCCTTCCGGGGTGCTCGGTGAAGGGACTGAGCAAGGTGGGCACCCTTGTGGGGTGGAACGATGGCGCGGTGAGCGGGTGCTTCGCTGTGGGCGATGTGGAAGGAGTCGGCGATTATGTAGGCGGTCTTGTTGGATGGAACGATGGGGCGTTGAGCGGGTGTTATGCCAGAGTCTCGGTATCAGGAGCCGGCGAGGTGGGCGGTCTCGCAGGGTTAAATTACGATAGCAGTTCCGTGAGCGATTGCTATGCGACGGGCGCTGTGCAGGGGGGGATGTGGATCGGCGGCCTCGTGGGGTGGAACGACAGCGTCGTGAGCGGGTGTTATGCATCAGGTTCGATATCCGGAACCGACAGTGTGGGCGGTCTCGTGGGGATCAATTATACCAACAGCACCGTGAGCGAATGCTACGCGATGGGGGATGTGACGGGAGCCGGCGACAATGTGGGTGGTCTCGCTGGTAAGATTCGTGAAAACAGCGGCGTCATCAGGTGCCATGCGGCAGGTGCCGTGGAGGGGCGGAGCTCAGTGGGCGGTCTCGTGGGGGATGTCAATGAGTACTGCAACGTGAGCGACTGCTATGCGACAGGTGCCGTGGTTGGGGAAGACTGGGTGGGTGGCCTCGTGGGGTGGACCGAGGGTGCCGTAAGCCGGTGTTATGCGGCGGGCTTGGTGACGGGGGATGGATTCGGCGTGGGAGGTTTCGTGGGAACCATTTACGGCATCGGCGCAGTGGATAACTCCTATTGGGATACGCAAACGTCCGGGCAGGCGACCTCGGACGGAGGGACGGGAAAGACCACGGAGGAGATGAAACAACAGGCGACTTTTGAAGGGTGGGATTTTGTCAATGTCTGGTTCATTCAAGAACATGTTACCTATCCCTATCTGGCGAGTGGAGCCCCCGTTTCGGTATCGCATCCGGAAGTTCTCAGCGACGAGTTCTTCGGGGTGCGCTCGAACCGGTTCGGGTTTAACATGTTCTGGGCCACCGGCGGGGTGGTGGTGGTGGAGGCCAGCACCAATCTGATGACGCCGGACTGGAAGCCGCTTCAAACCAACGTCCTGGGAGGCACGCCGGTGTATTATGGCGATTCCAACTGGACCCATTTCATCCGGCGCTACTATCGGATCCGGGTGCCCTGAGCCGAGTGAGAGCGAGAGTGAGTGAGCGTGATAAGAAAACGCTCTTCAGGCGGCACGCGCCCCCGCCCGTTGCAACCGGCCCACCAGCCTTCGCTCGCAGCGCAGCGGAGAGCGTCCGACTTCGCCCTGCCGGGCTTCGTCGTGACAGGGGCGAAAGACGTCCTCAATTCCCCAATCAACCGCCTCTCTCTGCCCTAATCAGTAGAGTTCCAGTCTGATGGACTGAGTGTTGAAGTTCAAGGCGCTGTCTTTTCCGGCGGTATGGTCACTGATACGGCCATACAAATCGATCACGTTCTCCCGGCCGGGCCTGAGCCAACAGTCGATCCGCGGGCCCAGGGGCGCAAACTGGCTGCAGAGGTCCACGATGCCGTGGTCCGAAGCGGGCATGTACTGCAGCACCCAGGCATAGAACACGCGAATCGCGAGTCCGACCAGGATTACGGCGGCAATCAGGATGACTGGCACCGGCCGTCGATTTGGTGGTTTGCGTGCACTCTGCATCGTGTCGTCGTGTGCCGTCAAAGGGCGGTTTCGGGACCTACCACTTGGCGGTTGGCTTACGGAAGGTTGCGAGAATGGCAGCCCCGAAGCCGATAGCCACCGCCAGTATAATACCCTCGCCAATTGCGGACAGCAGGGAAGTGCGTTCGAGTTCGGTGGCCTGCTGCTCGACCTCGGCTGCCGAGTATGCCAGCCGCGCCAGAAGCGTCGCCATGGCCGCAAGAAGGGTAAACGTGAACCTGTGTCTTTGCATTTGTGGTGAACTGTGTAACCGAGCGGCAGCTTTTCCACAATCGGGGTTTCCCTGATTCTGCGTTGGGAAAGTCATGCATATTCTTCATCCCAATGCTATCAGCCTGTTGAAAAACCTCCTTCAAAGGGCTGCTATGCCCCCCGAAGGCCGGCGAGTCGATCCAGCGTTTTGAGCATGGTCCGGAGTTGAGTAGCATGAAGATGCCAAGCCCTGCGTGTTCATCGAGCGGGCAGCCGGCCGGTGCTGCGACTTCGACTCGTGAACAAGCCGGCGGCGCTCAAGGCGGACCGCACCGTGAACTTCACGCTGTTCGCCATGCCCAACCAACCGATGCCGGCAAACTACCGCCGCCTGGTCTGGGACGGGGGCGAAGGCGATCCACATCGTGACCGGTCATGAGGCCCGTTTCGCAGACTACGCCGGCACGAGCCACCGGCCCGTGCGTAGCGTCCTCGGGCTGAGCCTGCTTTTCGACGTCGGGTGCAGCCGGCTGATGGACGAGAAGACCGGCCGGAAGATCCTGAACCAGCTCGATCAGGAGATCGGGCTGTTCAGCGCCGAACGCCAGGCCGAATTCGTACCGTATTGGGACGACAGCAACCTGGTCGGTTTCGCGGTGGCCGGGACGGACGGGTACCGCAAGGCGGCGCCCAAAGGCGGCTACGCGTCGCTCTACCGCCAGCCGGGCAAGGCGCTCCTCTGGCTGGTCAACTCCGCGGGGGAAGGCCAGACACTCGATCTGTGGGTGGACGACCAGGCCCTTCTCGGAAAGCCGGCCACGGCGTTGCGCGATGTCGAGACGGGCGAAGTCATGAGCCGCCTGAAACCCAACGACAAGGATGCGCTTCAGAAGAACATCTGGCCGCACATCAACATTCCGCCGCAGACGTTCCGCGCGCTGATCCTGGAGTAGGGGGCACGGGTATGAACATCAGGCAGACCGAATCAACCTGGCGGGTGCAGAGCCCTGCCTACGTTCTCGAATTGGACCTGGCCGCCGGTGCCTGGCGTTTCGGGCTGTCGGATGGATCGGAGCCCGTATTACGGGTATCCAGTCCGCTGCTCCTTGTGCCGGAAATCCCCGGCGCCGGACTCGTGCCCGGCAGCCTGCGCCTGGAGACGCTCCCGCCCCCGGCCGCCGATCGCCCCCGCCTTCTTCTGAGCGCGCGACTGGCCGGGGCCGTGGATGGCTGGGTGTCCAACGAGGTGGTGTGCCTGGAGGATCGGCTGGTTTGCCGCAGCGAGTATTCGGCCGACCGGCCTCATGCGGTCGCCCATTGGAACGTCGCCCCGCCCGACAGCACGCTGGCCGCCGAGTCCATCCACGCCTACATCGGGAACCCGGACCTCATGACCAATGGCCAGTGGTTTGACCCCGGCGCCGCGGATTTGTCCACGGCCAGTCACAACTGGCTCTACTCACCGATGTCGCCGCGCGTGGTGTTCAAGCGGCGCCAGTTCCTGATCGGCCTCGGCGGGACGACGCCGGCCCATGATTTCGGTCTCGAACTCCGGACTGCCGGCGGCCGCGTTCAACACTTCCGCTTCAACTACGGCGGTTCCCGGGCGCCCCTGCGCCTGCCGGCCGGGGACCGCCATGCGGGGCCGCGCCTGCAGATCCAGGTGACGCTGAACCGCACGGCGGACCAGGCCCACGGCGCGTTCACCCAGGCCATGATGGCGGATGGGTTGCTGGCGCCGCGGCGCTATCGTCCGGAAGAGACCGGCTGGCGCCGCGCCTGGTACTGTACCTTTGGGGACCAGATGGCGCTGTCCCAGGCCGCGCCGGCCGACCAGGCCGGTACGGGCGCCTTCCTGAACCATGACCTCGTGCTCCGGGCCGCCACGACGATCCGTCGGAACGAACTGGACATCGGCACCTTCATCATCGATGAAGGGTGGAATGATCGGCGCGGCGACTGGAATGTCAACACCGAGCGGTTCCCGGACCTGCGGGGCACGGTGGACGCGTTGCATGCCATGGGGTTCAAGGTGTTGCTGTGGTGGGCGCCGTTCCTGACGGCCCCGGATGCCCGAGTCCGGCGGCGGCCGGACGTGCTGGCCACGTCCCCGGGGCACGGCGAGGTCCTGCTGGACTATGCCCGACCTGCCGCGCGCGCCTACATGGAGGAGAAACTCGACCGCTGGTTCAGTGCCGGGCCCGGCGGGTTTGATCTGGACGGGGTCAAGATCGACTTCATGGCCGAGAAGGTCTATGCCTACCCGGAGATGGCCGACGTGGACTGGCGGGGAGAAGAGCGGCTTTTTCAGCGCCTGTTCGGCTGGATTCACGCGGTGGCCTCACGTCATAAGGAGTGCCCGGGTATTCTCGGCGAAGCCTATAATCCGTTCATGGCGGAAAAGTGCATCGCTTTCCAGTTCGAGGAACGTTTCGACCGGAACCTGGACTACGTCGAGCAAAGGCCCGCCATGGCTGAGGCGCTCCTGCCCGGCGCCTGGTACGCGCCACACTTCACCTATCACACGGATCTCATCGTGCCGCTGGCGCGCAAGGTCCGGGCCGTGGGCGGGATCCCCCAAATCGGCAAGGTGATCGCGCCGGACATCACGCCGGGCTTGCTGGCCGAACTCCGTGTCGCGATAGGCCAGGGGTAGAGGGCGTACTTCCCAAACCGATTCCGCCATCAACGCGGGCGGCTACAGTCCGTGGGGTTATACCCTATAGACGGGAGTCGACGGATGACGTACTCTGTGTCTAGGGTTGGCAATCAAATCCCGCCCCAAAAGGTATCGTATGACAAAAGTTGAACAGTTGCAGCTGTTACGCAAGAAGAAGGCCGCGCGTGCCGCCTACAGGACGATCATGTCAGCCGCGCGTGCCGCCCTCGCCGATACCCGCACCGACGCTGCCGCCGCCCTCGCCGCCGCGTCCCTTCAACCCAAATAGACCCCGCCCGGCGCTTCATGGAGGGCAGCCGGACGGGGCTGACCGCGTGCCCGCGCCGCTCTACCGCACGCGATTTGACGGCAGGGTTCGGTAAGGAGGTGTCCACATGAACAAGTGCGCATCGCTGGCTCTGGCCATCCTGTTGGTCGTGACGATCACGGCGGTTCGGGCGTCCGAGGTTCCCGATCGCGGCTCCTGTTTCCTGAAGAACGGCGACCGCTGGCTCTTCGTGGGGGATAGCATCACCAGCACCGACACGTACCGCCAACTGCTGCTCCGCGTTCTCCAGCCAGCGCGACAGCGCCCAGCTTTGGCTGGACCTGAGGCCCGCCTTCCGCTTTGCGGACCTCAACCCGGACGGCGACGTGTATGACCTGCTGGTCTCCGTGCGCGACACCCCGCGTTTTTGCGTGACGCCCATCGGTTGGATCAGCCCGCGGCTGACGTACGCCGTGGCGACGGGCGGCGAGAAGACGGACACCGGCTACCGCTGGCACTGCTTCATTGGCGGGAGAATCTCGGACAGGCGGCCGCTGGACATCAAGACGCTCGATTACTTCGGCCTCAACATGACCGTCTGTGACAACGACGAAAAGCCACCCCCCTCGGCCCGCTATTTCATTGCCCAGAAGACTGATGCCGCCGACATCATCCGCGCCTTGAATCGGCTCATGATCGTCGACCGCAAAGGCGTGTTCCCCGGCGACGAGACGACGAACCTGCACCTGTTCCAGTGAGCTGTCCGTCTAGGGGATGGCCGCCTTGAGAACGAATTCCACTGCCTGCACCGTGTCCTCGTAATCGGTCGCGTGCCCGCCTTCAGGCCGATGTAGGACCAGGACCTGCCGGTTGTGCTTCTGGACGGCCGCGGCCAGCCGCAGCACGCTCTCCGGCGGCACGAGCGTATCCTTGCCGCCGCACGTGACGGCCAGCGGCATGGCGAACGCCTCCGGGCGCAGTTCGGCGCTGCGTTTGCGGTACTCGGCGGGGCTGGCCTGCTCGGTCCCTCCGAACGAGGCCCAGATGGCCTTGTCAATGCCGGCGTTTGACGGGGCATACCCGGCGAAATTCGCCAGGCCGTTCTCGCTCACCACCCCGTCGACAAGCTCGGGGTGCAGGGCGGTGAAGGTCAACACGGCCGTGCCGCCCATGGAGCCGCCGGCGAGAATGATCCGGCCCACACGGAAGGTTCGCTTAAGGTCTCCGATTAACTGGACAACGTCGGCTTCTGCCAGGGGCCCCATCCATGATGAGCCGCGGTATTGTGGGGAAACAAAGATCATGCCGTGGCGTGCCGCTGCGTCGCGGACGCCCCGGCATTCGCCACGGGCCTCGCGAACATACTGCCAGCGGTCTGCGCCGTGGCCGTGAAAGGCGATCAGCACGTCGCAGGACTTGTTCGTGTCGAGTCCGACCGGCAGCATGCGCACGTAATGCTGCTCGGAGCCGTCGATGTCGGCCTTGAACGCCATATCCTCGGGCGCTCCGAGTTCAGGGGTTTGCGGAATGGTTTTCATGGAGTCCGCCTCTGTAGTCACGGCCCAAGCGCAGGCCAGACCCATCGCCTTCAGCATGGTCGAATGTGTGGCAGCCCTGGCCCCCCGGGTTCGCATGGCGCGTCAATCCCGTTTGGCAAGGTAGTCGAGCGTCCGGGCCAGACTCTCCCGGCTTTCCAGAAGGGGGAAGTACTCCAGGCCGAAGTATCCCTTGTATCCGGCCTGCTCGATCCGTTTCAGCAGGAAGGGGTAGTGGGTCTCGCCCTCGAACAGTTCGTGGCGGCCCGGAATGCCCGCGGAGTGGAAATGCCCGATGCAATCGATATTGGCCTCGATGAAGACCGTCTGGTTCCCGGCCATGATGTCCATGTGGTAGACATCGTACAGCATCCGGACGCTATCCAGGCCGACCTCCCTCACGATCGCTGCGCTGTCTTCCCGCGAGGCGAGGAAGTAGCCCGGATGGTCCACCTCCGTATTCAAGGGTTCCAGGTTCAGGCGGAATCCTTTTTTCGCGGCGCGCTCGCCGGCCGCGCGCAGGGCGGCGACCAGCGCCCGGCGTTGTTCCGGGTAGCTCTTGCCTCCGATGGATTGGCCGGCGGTGACGATGCCCTGTTGGCAGCCGGCAGCCAGGGCATTGTCGGAGTAGCGGTCCATCTGGTCGAGGAACCGTTGACGATTGTCCGACGCAATCGGCACGGTCCTGGCGTCCGTCATGGAGTTCATCACCATGCTGACCAATGTCACGCCGCAGGCCTTGCCGGCATCGGCCATTTGCTTCAGCACGGCGGCATCGCCCCCCTGCCAGGTCTCGACATGGCGGTAGCCGCAGTCTGCGATCTGCGCCACGCGCCGATCCCACGGCTGATCTTTGAAGAAGAGATCGATCAGTACATCCAGTTGGGGCATAGGCATCACCTTCGAGACAAACTACCTGATTCCCCCTTCCGCTTGACAGACATTTCCGGCGCGGTCGCGGGGGCCGGCACACACCGCCTGCGTTCAGCCGCCAGATCGCGAAGTTCAGCATGGCGGCGAATACAACCCAACACAGATACGGCACCATCAAGGCGCCTGCCAGTCGCTGTGCCTTCCAGAACGCCGTCCTGGCCTGTGCCAATCCGCCTCCTCTTTCGTCGCGCGTCCGGTCAGCGTTGGAAGTCGATCCGCGGGTCGATCAGGACATAACTGAAGTCCGAGAGGATGTTGCCCAGCAGCCCGAGCACGGAGGTCAGCGACAGAATTCCCATGAACACCGGGTAGTCGCGGCTGACGATGGCTTCAATGCTGAGCCGGCCCATGCCGGGCAGTTCGAACACCTGTTCGATGAGCACCGAGCCGGCGAACATGACGGTCAGGATGCCGCCGATGCCCGTGGCGATCGGGATCAGCGCGTTGCGAAGCGCATGGCCCCAGACGGCTCGGCGGACCGAACCACCCTTGGCCAGAACCGTGCGCACGTAGTCCCGGCCGATCTGCTCCAGCAGGGTGTTCTTCATGAGCAGCGTCAGCACCGCGAAATTACCGATGACGTAGCACAGCACGGGCAGGGCCATGTGGCGCGCGGTGTCGAGCACCTGTCCCGGCCAGGATAGCGTGTCATAGTTGTCGGAGTGGAACCCGGACAACGGAAACACGTCCCACAGGCCGTCCACTGTGCCGCAGAACAGCATCTTGAGCATCATGCCGAAGGCGAAGGCCGGGATGGCATAGCCGGTGAACACGATTGCGCTCGACACGACATCGAACGGGCTGCCGTTGCGCAGGGCCTTGCTGATGCCGAGCGGGATGCAGATGCCGTAGCTCAGCAGGAACCCCGTGATGCCGAACACCAGGGAGACGGGAAAGCGTTCGCGGATGACCTGCCAGGCGGTCTTGTTGGGATAACGGTAGGATTCCATGCGCAGGCCCATGCGATCGCGCGTCAGCCAGCGCCAGTAGCGTTTAAGAAAGGGCTGGTCGAAGCCGAAGTGTTTTTCGAGGGCCTGACGCTGTTCGGGCGAGATGGACGCCACGGCACCGGAGACGAGTTTGGATTCCCCGCCGCCGAGCCCCTTCATGCGCATGATGGCCTGCTCAACCGGTCCGCCGGGGACCACCTGGATCAGGGCAAAGCAGGCAAACGTGATCCCGATGAAGGTCGGAATTATCAGCAACAGGCGCCGGGTGAAGTAGTGCAGCCGTTCCATGGGGTGGGGCAGGAGGGAGGGGGTAGGTGTTGGGTGTTAGGGCTCAGGGTTCCAGATTCGCACAACCATGACG
Source organism: uncultured Verrucomicrobiota bacterium (assembly GCA_964611575.1). Lineage (GTDB taxonomy): Bacteria > Verrucomicrobiota > Kiritimatiellia > CAIKKV01 > CAITUY01 > CAITUY01. The sequence goes on along the minus strand of CAZTAJ010000013.1, from coordinate 17,753 downwards.
ATGAACGTAGCCGGATGGCCGTGGCGTGTCAACGCCGTCCGGCGACCGGCCGCGCGTTAACTTGACAACTGGGTAACCCTTGCTCCTGCCCCCATGTTATCAGGTCTGTCGCTTTAGAGGCTCATATGGGCCAGAATGCCCAGCAGGCGCACCAGCGGTCTTCCAAGGAGAAGAATCCATTGCGTAATTATGCGTTAGTTTGCAATTATGTGTAACCAAACAACGTTCCGAAAACGGACAGCCCAAAACGGATGGTTGACAATGGTTGAGGAGTGTCATACATTGTCTGACATGAAGACAGCAACACTCAGTATTCGGTTGGATGAGGATCTTGATCGCCTTCTTGGCAAAGCCAGCAAGCAAGTCGGCAAGAGTCGTAGCGAAGTGGCCCGCGAGGCGCTGAGGAGGCAACTCCGTCTCACCCAGTTCGAGGCCATCCGACGCCGGATGATGCCATTTGCTGAGGCTCGGGGCTTCCTCACGGATGAGGACGTCTTCTCCCAGGTCTCATGAAGGTCTTTCTGGACACGAATGTCATCGCGAGCGCCACGGCGACCCGCGGGCTGTGCGCAGACGTGGTGCGCACCGTAATAGAGTTCCATGATCTGGTGATTTCCGAGCATCTCATCGGAGAACTTAGGCGGATTCTCAAGGACAAGTTCGGCGCGTCCGCCGAGATGATCACCGGGGTGGTGTCTCTCCTGTGTCAGGACACCATCCATGCCGAAGCGCTCCCACTTGCCGACCTCGCGCTCAAGGATCTTGCGGATGTCGCCATCGTCTCCTCGGCTCTCAACGGCGGCGCGGATGTTCTGGTCACGGGCGACAAAGAAGTCCTGGCCCTGAAACGCGTGGGTGCGCTGCAAATCCTGACACCCCGTCAGTTCTGGGACAAAGAAAGAGGCCAACCGGAAAATCCACGGTACGGCTTGCGCCGCCCATGATTGTCGCCGTTCGTTCCGCATCGGAAGACTATGGACGGGGAGGACCAGAGTGGCATGTCCTGTATGCATGGATTGAGTGTGAGGTGCATACAGAGGGGATGAAGCCATGAGAACGACGTTGGACCTGCCCGAGGCACTGGTGCAAGACGCCATGAAGGCAAGCCACCAGAAGACCAAGACAGCGGTGATGATCACGGCCCTGCAGGATCTTGTCCGGAAAAGCCGACTTCAGGAGTGGAGGCATTTCAAGGGCCGGGTGAATCTGGCCTTGAACCTGAACGTCGTTCGCAAACGCGCATGAGGGTCCTGGTTGACAATTCGGTGTGGGTGGCTTATTTGCGGGGAACGCCCGAAGTGCCGTTGGTTGACTGGCTGATCGAGTCCGTTCCGCTGAACCTTCAGTGAGGGCGGCATCGCCGAATCACGCCTGGAAGTGATGCAGCGGAATGTCGACTTCGTTGCCGCGGCGATGGTGAAACAGCGGCAGATACCTCTTGCCCCCTCAGGGCAGTTGGATGACCTTCTGGATTGCCGGGGTGTCGATATTGTCCTGCGTGACGAGTGCCACGCCGGTATCTACGCGCGGTTCCACTTCTTGGCCCCTGAGGTGCGCGACGAGGGTTTTCACGCCGAGGTAGCCCATCTTCTGCGGGTCCTGGGCGACGAGAGCGTTGATATCCCCCTTGCGCAAGGCGTCCAGCAGGACGGGCGAGGTATCAAACCCCACGAACTTGATCTTGCCCGCCAGGTTGTTCTGGCGAAGCGCCAGCAGCATGCCGAAGGTTGACGATTCGTTGGGGGCGAACACGCCATCTGATTCCCGCAGCTTGTCGATGATGTTCATCGCGGCCGTCTTGGCTTCGCCCATGGTGGCGCCGGCGTACCGGTTATCCACCAGGATTTTCAAACCCGCCTGTTTGCCGATGGCCTCGATGAAGCCCGCCTCGCGTTCGTCGGTGCTGGCGGAACCCACCTGGTAGCGCAGCAGGGAGACCTTGCCCTTGCCGCCCAGCAACGCGCCCAGTTTCTCGCCTCCCATACTCCCGCCTTTGCGGTTGTCCGTGGCGACGAGACTTACGAAGTCCTTGCCCGGTTCGCCTTTCAATGCCGAATCGAAAATGACGACGGGGATCTTCTTCTCCATCGCCATCGCGACCGGCCGCTGGAGCGCGGTGCCGTCCAGCGGGGCGAGCACGATGCCTGCGACGCCCTCGGTGACGAACTGTTCGACGATGGCGATCTGCTGGGCGCGGTCGTTCTCCTTCAGCGGCCCTTTCCAGACAATCTCGACGCCGAGTTCCTGACCGGCGGCGCGGGCGCCGGCTTCAACCGACTTCCAGAACACGTGGGTGGTCCCCTTGGGAATCACCGCGATTTTCAGGCGCGGGGCGTCAGCGCCGCGAATGATCCCGGCGCTGCCCAGGATCAACCCCGCCAGCGTCAGCATCAGGCTGCGTCTCACGGTCAGTCTCCCGCCGGCATGACGCTCATGCCCTTTTCGATCTTCTTGCCGCCGTCGGTCGCCTCACAGATTGTAATCTTCTCTTTCACGGTCACGGCCTTGAGGGTGGCGATTTTCTTCACGGTCCGGTCAAGCACCTCGCCGGTATCGTCATCGGTGATTTCCTCGACCTTGCCGACGACAAACACCTGGCCCTCGGTGACGCCCTCGCGGCTGCCGCGGTTGAGGAGAATCCTGCCGTCCTTGACGGAGGCCACGGACCCTTCCCACGGGATCTTCTCGAGTTGCTTGGTGATGAATTCAACGGCCTGCGCGATCGCATCCTCGGTGGCCTTGCCGACGTTGTCCTTCTTGAAGCCGCCCATGTCGCCGGTCAAGCCGCCCAGCTTCGAGCCGGAGTATCCAAGCCGCAGACCCCGCTTGCCCGCCTTGCCCACGACCTTGGTCGACGCTTTGACCTGGCCGGTGCGCGAGTCGACGATGTAGATGGTGGCGTTGATCTCGGCGGTGTCCTTGCCGCCGCCGATGCTGATCCCCTTGAAGTTCAGGCCGCCGTCGCCGCCCGAGGTCGAGTCCTGCACGTGCGTGATATCGCCTTTAACGAGGAGTTGCGCGGGGGTCATGTTGCCTTTCTTCGGCGCCTTGTTGCCGCCGGCCATGCGGCCCGAATCGACCATGTCCTGCTCGGCCATGGCCTCGGCCCGCATATCCTTCTCACCCAGCACGATGAACCTGCCGGAGGTATTCAAGGCATCGGTCATGACCGAACCCCAGGCATCCCCCAGGTCCCACCGGCCGGACCAGCCGGCCTTGTTCTCGAACTTGCTGACCGTGATCGAGTACCGGAGGTTGCCCTTGGCCTCTTCCGCAGAGCCCGTCACGCCCGCCGCCAACACGATCGCCGCCGCCACAGCCAGATACCGCTTCATCAGGAGCCTCCCAGTGGTTCAGTGTTGCCGAAACCCAATATATTGACTCTAGCAGGGGCGGGCGCGGAGTCAAGGGCGCGAAGGTGCGACAGGGCGCGAAGGTGCGCGGCTTGACGCCCCTGTTGCCTTCTGTTACTGCATCGTCATGATCGATCTGCATACCCATTCGACGTTCTCCGACGGCAGCCTGTCACCCGCCGAGCTCGTGGAGCGGGCGCGGCAGGCGGGCCTCACCGCGCTCGCGCTGACCGACCATGACGGCATGCTGGGCATCGATCTCTTTCTCGACGCCTGCGGGCGCGCCGGGATCCGCGGTGTGCCGGGCGTGGAAATCAGCGTGGACTTCGGGCCGGGCACGCTGCACATGCTGGGGTTCTTCCTGGATCACCACGACCCGGCGGTGGAGACGGCGCTGGTCAGACTGCGCGGCGGCCGCCAGGTGCGCAATCGCGAGATTCTCGCCAAGCTCAACCGGCTCGGCATGGCGCTGACGTGGGACGAGGTGGCCGTTTTTGCCAAGGAAGACGTGGTCGGTCGGCCGCACTTCGCCCAGGCGCTGGTCCAGAAGGGATACGTCAAGAGCAAGATCGAGGCCTTTGATCGCTTTCTGGGCAAGGGCAAGCCGGCGTATACCGACCGGTACCGGCTGACGGTGGCCGAGAGCATCGCCATGATCCGCGGCGCCGGCGGGGTTCCCGTCCTGGCGCATCCCTTCACGCTCGGGCTCGAACGCAATCGTTTGAAGGAGTTTGTTCTCGGCCTGGCGCGCGAGGGGTTGCAGGGGCTCGAGGTCTATTATTCCGAACACAACGCCGAGCAGCAGAAGCAGTGCCTGGCCATCGCCCTCGAGGCGGGGCTGGCCTTGAGTGGCGGCTCGGATTTCCACGGGGACCTGAATCCCGATGTGCGCCTGGGCGTGGGGTTCGGCAACCTGAACGTCCCTGACGACTGGGTCGACCTTCTCCATGCGCGCATCCAACGAGGTTGAGGGCGTTTACGTACACCTTCCGTTTTGCGACGGAAAGTGCGCGTACTGCGCCTTTTACTCGGTGGCCGGCCGGGCGGACGCCATCGACGCCTATCTCGCGGCGCTCGACGCCGAACTGGCGCTGCGCACCCGCGAGTTGCCGGGCCTCGCGCCGCTCACGCTCTATATCGGCGGCGGCACGCCGACCTTGCTTTCCGGCGCGCAACTCAGGCGCCTGTGCACCCTGCTGTCCAGCCGGCTGGACTTACGGCGGGTCGAGGAATGGACGGTGGAAGCCAATCCGGGAACGTTGGATGACCAGCGTCTGGCGGCATTGAAGACGGCCGGCGTCAACCGCGTCAGCCTGGGGGTGCAATCGCTGGACGACGCGGTGCTGGCGCGGCTCGGGCGGCGGCATACGGCGGCGCAGGCGCGCGAGGCCTGCCAGCGCCTCCGGCACGCCGGGTTCCGGAACTGGAGCCTCGACCTGATCGCCTGTGTTCCCGGCGTCACGCCCCGCCAGTGGGGCGCCACGCTGCGGGCGGCCTTGGCGCTCGGTTCGCCGCACCTGTCGGTCTATGCCCTGACCTCGGAAGAAGGCAGCCGCCTGAATGCGCAAGTGCGGGAGGGCTCGGCTCGCCTGCTCGATGACGAGGCCCAACTCCGGCAGTTGCACGCCGCCGAGCGGGTGTTGCGCGCCGGCGGGTTGGCGCGTTACGAGATTTCCAACTATGCCCGTCCCGGATTTGCCTGTCGCCACAACGTCTCGTGCTGGCAGGGACGGAACTACCTGGGCGTGGGGTGCGCGGCCTCGTCGTACGTGAACCACACGCGCTGGACCAATGCCGCCGACCTCGATGCCTACCTCGCGGCCCTGGGCGCGGGGTGCCTGCCGCCGCGCGAAACGGAGGCCCTGACGTCCGGGACGGAGGCGCTGGAACGCATGATCTTCGGGTTGCGCCAGGCGGAGGGCGTGGCGCCGGTGTCGATCCTGGCGGCCGCCGGCCGGGACGACGCACCGCTCGGGGCGCACTGGGCGGCGACGCTCGACCGGCTGCGGGCCGAAGGCCTGGTCCGGTACGCCGGCGAGCGCTGGCGGCTCACGGCGCGGGGATGGGACCTGGCCGACTACGTCGCGGTTGAACTCATGCCGTGATTGTGGTATCGGTCTGCTGTTTTTCTTGAACTGTTGCTCCGAATGAAGAATCACGCCCAGTGGGAAGCCAATCTGTTCGAGCTGATCCGCCGCACGTCGGTCGATCTGCCCGCGGATGTCGAGACGACGCTGCGGCGCGCACTGACCGTCGAGAAGAAAGGCAGCCGCGCCCGCTGGGTGCTTGAGACCATCCTCACCAATGTGCAGATGGCCCGGAAGAACGATGCGCCCCTGTGCCAGGATACCGGCAGCCTGTTATTCTACTTCCATGTCCCGGTGGGGTTCGACACCAACGCGCTGGCGGCGGCCGCGCGGTTGGCGGTGGCGCGCGCCACGCGGCTGGGCTACCTGCGCCAGAACACGATCGATTCCCTGACCGGCGAACCGTACCAGACCAATGTGGCCTATGGCGCCCCGGTGTTCTGTTTTGAGCAATGCGCCCGCAGCACCGTCGACGTGCGCCTGATCCTCAAAGGAGGCGGTTGCGAGAACGTCGGCCGGCAGTACAGCCTCCCCGACGAAACCCTCGGGGCCGGTCGCGACCTGGACGGTGTGCGCCGCTGTCTCCTCGATGCCGTGGTGCAGGCCCAGGGAAACGGCTGCGCGCCGGGCGTGCTGGGGGTGTGCATCGGCGGCGATCGTTGCACGGGTTATGAGCATTCCAAGGAGCAGTTCTTCCGCAAACTCGACGACCGCGCGCGGATCCGCGTGCTGGCCCGGTTGGAGGACCGCATCCGGCGCGAGGCGCGGACGCTGGACATCGGCCCGATGGGGCTGGGCGGCGAGACGGCCCTGCTGGGCGTGAAGATCGGGGCCTTGAGCCGGCTTCCGGCGTCGTTCTTCGTCACGGTATCCTACATGTGCTGGGCGTTCCGCCGGCGTGGCGCGGTGCTCAGTCCCAGCGGGGGGATGAAGCGATGGCTGTACTGAGTCCGCGCGCCCTGCGTTATCCCTTCACGACCGAGCAGATCCTGCCGCTCGAGGCGGGGCAGTTCGTCTCCGTGAGCGGCCTGCTGTTCACGGCACGCGATCGCATTCACAAGCTTCTTTTCGACGGCGGCAAGTGCCCCGTGAATCTCAAGGAGGGGGGCCTCTATCACTGCGGGCCGGTGACGATCCGGCAGGACGGCATGTGGGCCGTCAGGGCGGCCGGACCGACCACATCCGCCCGCGAGGAGCCCTATCTGCCGCGGATCATCAAGCAGCTCGGCGTCCGCGTGGTGATCGGCAAAGGCTCGATGGGGCCCCGCATGGAAACGGCGTGCGTGGAGAATGGTTGCGTGTACCTGCATGCGGTCGGCGGGGCGGCCCAGGTGCTGGCCGGGAAGGTCGTCGCAGTCAAGGGGGTGCACTTTGCGCGCGAGTTCGGCCTGGCCGAGGCGATGTGGGAACTGGAAGTCGGCGACTTTCCGGCGATCGTCGCCATCGATGCGCACGGGCGAAGCCTGTTGAAACGCGTCCAGACGACCTCCCGCCGTCATTACAAGCGTGTCGTCGAGTCGGGCGACCGGTTCGAGGCGTAAGAACCAGCACATGCGAATTGTTTTCATGGGATCGTCGGGTTTTGCCTGTCCGTCACTTGAAGCGCTCCTGGCGAACCCGGATGACCCGGTCGTGGGCATTGTCACCCAGCCGGACCGGCCGCGGGGCCGCCATCTGGAAGTGGCGCCGTGCGCGGTCAAGGCCCGCCTGGGCGAGCGCGGCATTCCGGTGTTTACCCCGGTCAGGGTCAATGAGGCCGCAAGCCTGGAGACGATCGCGGCGTGGCGGCCGGACGTGCTGGTGGTGGTCGCCTACGGGCAGATTCTCAAGCCGGCCCTGCTGGCGATTCCGCCGCTCGGCTGCATCAATGTGCATGGCTCGCTGCTGCCGGCCTTCCGCGGAGCCGCCCCGATCCAGTGGGCGATCGCCAACGGCGAGCGCGTGACCGGCGTGACGACGATGTGGGTGAACGAGCGGCTGGATGCCGGCGACATCATCCTGACCCGGCCGGTCGCGATCGACGACGAGGACACGGGCGGCACCCTGCACGACAGGCTGGCGGCGGTGGGCGCGGAGGCGTTGATCGAAACCCTGCGTTTGTTGCGGAGCGACGGGGTGCCGCGCGTGCCTCAGGATGACGCGGCGGCCACCGTGGCGCCGAAACTCAAGAAGACGGACGGGCGGATCGATTGGACGATGCCGGCCGGCGTCATCCGGAATCGGGTCCGCGCGTTCAACCCCTGGCCCGCCTGTGTGTGTGAACTGCCCGCCGGTACCGGCCGCTGGGTCAAGGTGCTCCGCGTGGGTGTCGAGGCGGGACGATCGGCGGCGCCGGGCGACATCATCGAAACCGCGGGCGAGGGGCCGCTGATCCAGGCGGGCGAGGGCGCGGTGCGCCTGCTCGAGGTCCAGCCCGAGGGGAAGAAGCCCATGCGCGGCGATGCGTTTCTGCGGGGGACTCCGTTACACGCCGGCGACCGGGCGGGTTGAGGACGGGTGGAAAGGCGCCTACGACAGCACGTTTCGGTATCTGTCCGGTCTGGGCATTCCTATCCTCCAGTTGACTTGCCATGAGACAGAGTGGTTGCAAGTGCCGTCAGCACCGCGCTGAAGGCGGGCACAGTGTTTTCGGACGCCGATCCGTCGCGTATTTGAATCCGAGATAACACCGACTGGCGCAGATAAGCGCCATTGACAATCACCTGATCATCAGATTATTATGTCCCCCATGAATTACTTGGCCATCAAAGACTTGAAAGCGCCGAAACTGGTTCGTGAAACGCTCGCGGAATACGGCACGGCGTTGGTCACAAACAACGGCAAGCCGATGGCGCTGCTGGTCGACTTGCTGGAGGGGGAGAGTCCCGAAGCGTTGTCGGATGCCCTCCGTTTGGCACGGGCGCGGATGGCGCTCTCCGATCTGCGGACCGCAAGCCGGCGCAACGGGACCGACGCTTTAACCGCCGACCAGATCGACTCCGAGATCCACACCTCGCGCAGACTCAGGCGGGGCATCGCATGACCGTCGCCGTGTTCGACACCAACGTTGTGGTCTCGGGCATCCTTTCGACGACCGGCGCACCCGGCCGAATTCTCGATGCCATCCTCGACGGGTTCTGCCAACCCGCCGTCACAGACGCGATTTTGGCGGAGTACGAAGAGGTGTTGAACCGTCCGAGATTCGGGTTTTCACCCGTGCGGATCCGACTTCTTCTTGCGACTATCCGGTCGCGTGCCGCCTTCGCGCCGTTCGCGCCCAATGCGATCAAACACGCCCTGCCCGACCCCGACGATGCCATCTTTGTCGAAGCCGCTCTCGGCCTCCATGTTCCGATCGTGACGGGTAACCACAAGCACTTTCCGGTCCGGGCCATCGGCGGCATTCAAGTTCTTTCACCCGCAGCCTTCCTTGCCCAACTCGTCGATCATGAATAACGGAGATAGGGAAATGGGGATGCCGGAGTTCATGGCCTGGTTGTTCACGCGAAACATCCCGCGGCTGAAAAGGTGGAGAGTGGTGTGAGAGAAGAGGGTTTCAGGCTGTCCTGGTTATCGGCAGGTTTCACTTCCATAGCCGTCCCCGGCGCATTACCGGCGATCTGCCACCCGTTCCGCGCCGGAAGTCACGGCAATCGTGGATGCGATTCTGGCGGGAAGCCGGCGCCAGCGGTCGTTGTACATGTGTGTCGGCGTTCTTATGACTCCGGACTCACTCCACGCTGAACTCGGCGTCGACGATGGCCTTGATGGTCTTCTCGATCGACGAGGTGTCCAGTTCGCCATACCCCGACACGTCCGTGGAGAAGACGGGCGTGATCTGGAAGACGCCCTGCTGGGCGGACCGCAGGCGGCCGAGTCTGCCGCCCGTGCTGGCGATGATCGTGCCGGCGCGCCGGACGGCATCCTTGGTGGCTTCACCCAGCATGGCAATTTTCAGGCCTTCCAACCCCGTGTAGTAGTAGTCCGGGTTGGACGACTCGAACTCCACGCCGTCCTTGATCAGGGCGCTGATCTCCTTTGAAATCGTCTCCGCCATGGCTACATCCGGCATCTGTACGGTGACCGATTGCCGCAGGGTGTACGATTCGATTTCGCTCGTCTCGCGGCCGGCGCTGTCGCGCCTGAGATGGCTCTCGATGGAGACCGAGGACAGGCTGCACCCCTTCGCGGGTACGCCTTTTTGGGTGAGCCAGGCGGTCACCTTGGCCATGTCGCGTTCGACCTGCTGGTAGGCCAGCGGCAGTTGAGCGGCGCGGGTCGTGAGTTGCCCGTGCCAGATGGCGAAGTCGGACACGATCCGCTTCTCGGCAAAGCCCTTGACGCGGATGGCCTTGTCCGAGGCCTTGGTCTGCATGACGACATGGCCGGCGACGAGGGTGCAGAAGATCAGGCTGATGCCGAGAACAAAGGCGGCCGAGACCAGGCGTACGCGGACAATAACGGGTTCCGAGCTCATAGGGTGGTTCTCCCAAGTGGCGCGCAGTATGACCGGTCCGGCGCGCCAATGCAACCGCGGCCCGGACGGGGGGCGCGGCACCCGTTGCGTTCGGCAAGAAATCAAGCCACCATGAAGCTTGAGCCCCTTGACTAACTCTGATAAATATATCCGCTTTGCCGGGGGCCCTATGAAAACTGAACAGACGACCGCAGGCGCGCAGGAGGATAACTTCGAGGAATGGTTTCTGGCATCGGTGTCCGCCGACCCGATGCCGGTCGACGCCATGCTTCAGTCTCTGGAGGCGCACCGGATCGACACCAGCCCATCCCAACTCGACAGTTGGGGGGAACTCATGGACGAGTCCTTGACCGAACAGGAGCGGGGCGACGACGTTCTGCGGGTCCTGCGGTTCAGGGCGGCCTTCCACATCGGCGACGCGGCTTTCAAGGCCTATGTTGAAAGGAAGCTCTCCGCGCTGGCCCGCAATGACACGGTCCGCAAGGCGTTGATCGCCAACGCGGGGTTCGGCAAGCCGATCGCTCTGCTGGAATGCCTGCGGCGGTTCGACACGCTCATCCGCATGGCGCCCGGCCTGTACTGCATGGAAAAGACCTGGGGATTCGGCGTGATCCGGAGCGTCGATCCGTTCTATGGGCGCGTGATTGTCGATTTCACGCGCAAGGCCGGGCACGACATGTCGATGGCGTATGCCGCCGAAACGCTGCAGTTCGTCGGTGAAGACCATCTGCTGGCCCGTCGCCATCGCGACCCCGCGGCGATGACCGCCCTCATGAAGGAGGATCCCGCCGAGGTCGTCCGGGTTACGCTGCGTAGCTACGGCCCGGTGACGGCGCCCCGGCTGCAGGAGATCCTGACCGGCGAGGGGCTGGTGGCCGCCGCCGGCTGGAAGGGTTTCTGGGATGCGGCCCGCAAGGCCCTCAAGAACGACCCGCTGGCGGTGGTGCCCTCCAAGCGCAACGAACCCCTGCAGTTGCTCGAGTGCAAGCGCTCCATCGACGAGGCCTGGTTCCGTGCCCTGGGCGGCGAACGCACGGTCGATGGCGTGTTCGCGCGGCTGGATGAGCTCGAGGCGGCCATGACGCCGGCCGAGTTGACGCCGGCCGGCAGGCAGGGCGTTGGCGAACGGCTGGCGTTCATCCTGCGGGGGTTTGGCGATCGCGATCCCGCGGTGCGGGCGCGCGTCCTGGTCGCGGCGCGCCAATGGCAGGTCGATGCCGCCCAGATCGACCTGGTGGGCGAGGCGGCTGCCATCCGGTCGCCCGAGATCTTCCTGACGGCGACGCAGTCCCTGACGTCCCGGCGACTCGACGCCCTGCTCAACTTCCTGCTGGATCAGGACCGCGCGCAGACGATCGACCTGTTGCTGGCGACGCTGCCGTCGATGATTCTCAATGTGCTGAACGTGTGCGTGGACTTCCTGCTCGTGCAGGGCGAGGAAGCCCGCCTGGCGACAATGCTGCGGGAGCTCGTCGGGATGCGCAAGGCGGGGGTCGAGGTGCTCTACTGGCTGGCCAAGCGGCCGGAGCGGCTGCAATCGTGGCAGTTGGGCACTTCCGGCGACCTGGCGTTCCAGATCCTGCAGGCGATGGAAAAGAACTACATGGGCGACCGGTTGCGGGCGGCCAACCAGCTCGGCGAACTGGTCGAGGGCCGCGAATGGCTCGAAGCGGCATCGGGGACCATGACCGAGGTCCAGCGCACCAGTTTTGTGCGCCTGCTCAAGGTGGCCGTGGGACGCGTTCCGGTCGATGCCCAGGCCATGATCGGGCGGCTGGTCATGGCGCACCCGGAACTGGCCAGCCTGATGCAGGATCGGACCCGTGAGGAAGCGGACGACCGGCCGAAAGGCGGATTGTCGTCCTGGCGATCCTTGAAGCAGCGTCAGCAGCAACTCCAGAAGCTGGTTAGCGAGGACATCCCGAAAAACAGCCGGGACATTGCCGTGGCGCGCAGTTACGGCGACCTGCGCGAGAACTTCGAATACAAGACCGCCAAGGAAACGCAGGGCATCCTGCTCCGGCGTCAGGCGGAACTGGAGGCCGATCTCTCCGGCATCAAGGGCACCGACTTTGCCGGTTTGCCGTGCGCCGTGGTCGGGATCGGCACGCGCGTGGTGCTGCGCCATGCGGACGGGGCGACGCAGCAGTTCTATGTGCTGGGGGAGTGGGATCAGGACACGGAAAGAGGCATCATTTCGTGCAGCAGCAAGATGGGCAAGGTTCTCAGCGGCCACAAGCCCGGCGACGTTGTGGCCGTGCCCGGCGACGCGGGGGATGCCACCATCACGGTGGCGGAAGTCGGGGGCCTGCCCGATGAGATCATCGCCTGGGCAAAGAGCGCGGTGTGAGCCGCGGCAGCCGCGGCAGGCGGCTTGTTTTCTGCTTGTGTTGGACCCCTTGTTGCGAGATAGTCACCACAAATTTGCGGGCGTATCGGCAATCGGTTTCGGTATAGGAGTCAATCATGATGGACAATGAATCGTTGCGCGGCAGTTCCAAGAACACAACCGTGGTATTCCTGTCGCTGCTTCTCGTGGCGGCGGTCATCTGGGGCATTGTGGCTTCGGTCATGGCCTCGAAAAATCGTGAAAATTGCGATCGGCTGACCCAGGAGAAGGAGCAGATCCGCGTCGAAGCCGAACAGATCCGCATGGAGTCCGAGCGCCGCATGATGGAGGCGGACAAACTGCGCAAGACGGCCCTCGAATGGACACGGCAACACCAGTTGCAGATCCAGGCGGACATGCGCAAGAAGGCCGAAGCCGCCGCAGCCGCCGCCAAGCCGGCGGTGGCCAAACCGGCGGCGAAGCCCGCCACCAGCAAGAGCACGACGAAGAAGAGCGTTCGCCGCTAACGTCGGAACGGTCATTTTATTCGGGAAAGGGACGCCTTTCGGCGTCCCTTTTTCTTGATTTGCCTTTCCTCGCCATGGCCTCCCGCCTACAATCCCGCGCACAAACATCCTGAAGGAGGACGGGCACATGGCAGGCATTTTCAAGGCGTATGATATCCGGGGAATCTACGGCAAGACATTGACTGAGGCGACGGCGATCGACATCGGGCGCGCGTTCGTCACATTCCTGGGCTGTCGCAAAGTGGTTGTCGGGCGTGACATGCGGCCGCATTCACCGGGGTTGCTGCAGGCCCTGTGCCGGGGGCTTACGGCCCAGGGCGCCGATGTGATCGACGTGGGGGTGTGTTCGACGCCGATGTCCTATTACGCCAACGGGTCGCTGGGCGCCGATGCCAGCATCATGATCACGGCGTCGCACAATCCCGGCGAATGGAACGGGTTCAAGCTGTGCCGCGCGCAGGGCGTTCCTATCAGCGGCGACACCGGCATCAAGGATATCGAACGCATCGTGACGACGCGCGCCTTTGCGCCCGACGCCGCCCGGCCGGGCCAGGTGAGCGCCCACGACATCGCTCCCGCGTACATCACGCACGTGCGGGCCGTCGCCGACCTGAAACGGCCGGTGCGCGTGGCGATCGACTTCGCCAATGCCATGGGCATCGCGGAAGCGCGCTGCCTTGAAGGCCTGCTCACGATGACCCGCCTTTTCGACACGCTGGACGGAAGCTTCCCGAACCATGAGGCCAATCCCCTCGTGGCCGAGACGCTCGAGCCGCTGCAGCATACGATCCGCCAGGGCGGGTACGATTTCGGCGTGGCCTTCGACGGCGACGCCGACCGCGCGGGATTCGTGGATGAAAAAGGTGCGATCATCCCGATGGACATCATCACCGCCCTGATTGCGAAGAGCATTCTGCAGAAGGAGAAGGGTGTGATCTTTTATGACCTGCGCAGCAGTTGGGCGGTCAAGGAAGTCATCCTCGAAAGCGGCGGCACGCCCATGATGAGCCGGGTGGGACACGCCTTCATCAAGCAACAGATGCGCGCCAACAACGCGATTTTCGCCGGGGAGTTGTCCGGACATTATTATTTCCGCGATAACTATACCACCGAGAGCTCGGCCATGGCGGTGCTGCATATCGCCAATATCATCACCCAGGCCGGCAAACCCCTGTCCGAGCTGATCAAGCCCATCCAGCGGTACGTCGCGAGCGGCGAGATCAACTCCGAAGTCCCCCATCCGCCGGCCGTGCTGGAGGCGTTGCGCGCCCGCTACCGCGACGGCAAGCTCATCGAACTGGACGGGATCACGGTCGAGTTTGCCGACTGGTGGTTCAATGTCCGGGTCTCCAACACCGAACCGCTGGTGCGCCTGAACCTTGAGGCCAGGACCAAGGCGGTCATGGAAGCGCGACGGGATGAGTTGCTGGCCCTGATCCGGGGGACTCCCTGATGAAAGCCCCGGCCATCGAACGGGCGTATGCCCTGGCGTGCGAACGGTATGCGGACGCCGGCGTGGATTGCGAAAAGGCGCTGCGCCGCCTGAAGGCGGTGGCCATTTCCCTGCACTGCTGGCAGGGGGACGATGTCGCCGGGTTCGAGAAGACCGGCTCGATGGACGGCAGCGGACTCCAAGTGACCGGCGGCTATCCGGGCCGGGCGCGGTCGGCGGACGAACTGCGCCAGGATCTCGAGCAGGCGCTGGCGCTCATTCCCGGCCGGCACCGGCTGAACCTGCATTCGATCTATGCCGAGACGGGCGGTCGTCCTGTGGATCGCAACGCCCTCGCCCCGGAGCACTTCGCGCGCTGGATCGCCTGGGCGAAGACCCGCAAACTCGGGCTGGATTTCAACCCGACGTTCTTCGCCCATCCCATGGCCGCCTCCGGCGCCACGCTGTCCAGCGCCGATGAAAACGTGCGGAAGTACTGGGTGGAGCATGGGATCGCCTGCCGCCGCATCGGCGCCACCATGGGCCAGAGGCTGGGGACCCCCTGCGTCACAAATGTGTGGATCCCGGACGGCAGCAAGGATCTGCCCGCCGACCGGCGGGGGCCGCGGGAACGCCTGCGGCAGTCCCTGGACGAGATCTTCGCCGAGGACATGGACCCCTCGATTCACCGGGATGCCGTCGAAGGGAAGTTGTTCGGGATCGGGTCCGAGAGTTATGTCGTGGGCTCGCACGAGTTCTACCTCGGGTATTCGGTCGCCAACGGCACGCTGCTCTGTCTGGACGCCGGGCATTTCCATCCGACCGAAACGATCGCCGACAAGCTCTCCGCCGTGCTCTGTCACCTCGACGAGGTTCTGCTGCACGTCAGCCGCGGCGTGCGCTGGGACAGCGACCACGTGGTCGTGCTCAACGACGATCTGCGGGCGATTGCGGAGGAACTGGTGCGCGGCGACTATCTCGGCCGGGTGCATATCGGCCTGGATTACTTCGATGCCAGCATCAACCGCGTCGCGGCGTGGGTGATCGGCAGTCGGGCCCTCCTGAAGGCCTTGCTGATCGCCCTGCTCGAGCCGGTCGCGCGGCTGCGCGATGCCGAGCGCCGCGGGGATTTGACGACGCGCCTGGCGCTGATGGAAGAGTCCAAGGCGCTGCCCTTCGGCGCGGTCTGGGACCACTATTGCCTGAAGCAGGGCGTGCCGGTGGGTGAGCAGTGGCTGGGCGAGGTGCGGGCGTACGAGAAGATCGTGCTGAGCCGGCGGTAGGATGGAGTGATCGATGACACAGACAATCGAGGAAATTCTAACCGCCTGGATGAGGGACGCGTTTGCGGCCGCCTTCCCGGACATCGGCGCCACCGCGGCGGCGATTGCCGTCGTGCCCACGGCCAGCGCGGAGAATGGCAACTACCAGTGCAACCAGGCGATGACCCTGGCCAAGGCGCTGCGCAAAGCGCCGCGGCAGATCGCGGACGCGGCCGTCAAGGCGGCGGCCCCGCACGAGGCCGTCGATAGCGTCGAGGTGGCGGGCCCCGGTTTCATCAACATCCGTTTGAGCACACACTGGCTGGCGCGGTCGGTCGAGCGGATCGAGGCCGATGCGCGGTGCGGCACCCCGGCCTCCGGGCAGGGACATACCGTGGTCCTCGACTATTCCAGCCCGAATGTGGCCAAACCCATGCACATCGGCCACATCCGGTCCACGGTGATCGGCAATGCGCTGGACCGGCTGCACCGGTTCCTGGGATACCGCGTGATCGCCGATAATCATCTGGGCGACTGGGGTACGCAGTTCGGCATCATCATCATGGGCTACCGGAATTTCGTCGATGCCAAGGCCCTCGAAGCCGAGCCCGTCGAGGAACTGGAGCGGGTGTACGTGAAGAGCTACGAGCGCTCCAAGGAGGACGCAACCTGGCTGGCGCAGGCGCGCCAGGAACTCGTCAAACTGCAGGGCGGCGATCCGGAAAACCGCCGGTTGTGGGAGGAATTCGTGCGCCTGAGCATGGTCGGGTTCGGGCACATCTACGACCGGCTGGACGTGCGCTTCGACCTCGCGCGCGGGGAGAGCTTCTACAACGACAAGCTGGCGGGTGTGGTGGCGGCGCTCAAGGCCGGGGGGATGGCCCGGGAGAGCGAAGGCGCGATCGTGGCCTTCCTTGAGGAGGAGAAACTGCCCCCGTGCATCGTGCAGAAGAGCGATGGCGCCTTCAACTATGCGACGACCGACGTGGCCACGGTGGCCAGCCGCGTCGCGGAATTCGCGCCCGACAAGATCGTGTACGTGACCGACGAGCGGCAGCAGAATCATTTCAAACAGGTGTTTGCGATCTGCCGGCGGCTGGGCGTCACGACCCGCCTTGACCATGTGTGGTTCGGCCTGATGCGGCTGCCCGAAGGCACGTTTTCGACGCGCCAGGGCAACGTGATCAAACTGGAGAAATACCTGGACGAGGCCGAGGCGCGCGCACTGGCGGTGGTCAAGGAATGCAGCCCGGCCATGCCTGCCGAACAGCAGCAGGAGGTGGCGCGCGCGGTGGGGATCGGCGCGGTGAAGTATGCCGACCTGAGCCAGAATCCGCAGAGTCTGGTGACCTTCACCTGGGAAAAGGCGCTGGCGATGGACGGCAATTCGGCGCCTTACTTGCAGTATGCCTATGCGCGGATCGCCAGCGTCCTCGACAAGTATCGCGACCAGAATCCCGGCCGGAACTTCGTCGACACCCCGATCGCGCTGGGCGAGCCCGTGGAGCGTGAACTCGGGATCAAGCTTGCGCGCTTTGCGGATACGGTTCAGCGCGCCGCCGAAACCTACAAGCCCAGTGTACTGGCCGACTACCTCTACGAACTGGCCCAGCTCTACAGCAGCTTCTACCAGAACGTGCCGTTCCTCAAGGCGCCGGAAGGCGTTCGCGAGAGCCGCGTACGCCTGTGCGGCGTGGTGGCCAAGGTGCTCCGCCAGGGCTTGAACCTGCTCGGCATCCAGACCCCGGAACGGGTGTAAGCGGGAAGGTGGGAGGGGTGGAAGGTGGGAGGTGTTAGGTGGGAGTTTCCGGGTAGGGCCGGGTTAATCCCGGCCATCCTGTCTGTGAGTTGGTGATAAGAGGGTGGGAAAGGGGACCCCATGCGTTTGCTGTTCATCCTGACGTTCATGGCCAACGTGTTGGTGACATTGATCTCACTCGCCGTGTTGCCCTCGCGTGTTGCCATTCACTATGGCGCCGATGGGATGGCCAACGGATGGGCCCCCAGCACTGTCAACGCCCTCCTCATGACAGGCACCCATGTCCTCATCTTCTGCTCCCTCTATTTCACCGGTCGCCTCGTCCTCTGGTTTTCGCCCAAATGGGTCAATCTCCCGAACAAGGACTACTGGCTGACTCCGGCCAACCGGGCCCGGACCGCGGAGAAGATCCAGGGGTTCATGTGGCGCTTCGGTGTCGCCATGTTCCTGTTGTTTCTCGTCCTGGGCCTGCTCTCGCTCCAGGCCAACCTGGCGACGACCGCCAGGCTGGATCTGCGCATCTTCCTGCCCGCCATGGGCGCCTTCTT